>CALBVQ010000038.1 GCA_937969485.1 uncultured Saprospiraceae bacterium
ATTCTGTTTTAGAATTTTGCATATTTTCAAGTTTATAAAAGCAATTACTTCGTTAGAAATACTCATGATAGCTAAGGCTATCCTTGCGTTTTCTGCCTTGTACTTGATTTAATAATTCTTGAAAATAAAGTGAAACCTTAAAATAGAAATTGGTATTACTTATTACGAACTCGATTTCAATAGGAAGTTTAGCTTTCAGATTTTAAGGTAAAGTCTTCAAATTGATAAACGGATACATAACATTGAAAAACTATTTACGTTTGTATAGTTTATACAAACAGTATTTTTATAATTGCGATATGAACAAAATTATTTTATTCTTGGCGTTTGCATGTGTTTTTTGTGCATGTGATAATACTTTAGATCTCGTAGAAGAGGGTGCAGACATTTCGATTGTTTATTCTTTGCTTTCGGCATCTACAGATAGACAAATTGTAAGGCTTGAAAGAGGCTTTATTGATGCAGAACAAGCAGCAACAGTGATTGCTCAAGACGCAAGTAGAGTATATTACGATGATGCAGTTGTTACATTAAGAAATTTAACATCTGGAGAATCGTACGATTTGCCTAGAATTGAAGGGACGTCAATAGGAAAAACTAGAGATGATGGATTTTTCTTGACTGATCCTAATTATATCTATTCATACAATGGTGACCCTACTGATTTTCAATTTAATGATGAGGTGGTTCTTGAGATTCAAAAAGATGAAGGTAGTGACCCTATCACAGCTAGCATTCAACTACTTGATGATCTTTTAGTGATATCGCCAAAATCAGGAAGTGATTCTAATTTTCCTTCAGACACTAAATTCAAAGTTCAATGGGTAAAGTCGACAGAGAATGCTGGAATTGAGTATAGTGTTGCAATGAGATTGCATTATTCAGAGGCGGACCTGAGTGATGAGGAGCCTGAATTTGAAGAAAAGGTTCTTGACTGGAATTTTGCAACTGTAAAGGATCAAGAATTTGCAGAATTGGCAGGAATAGAATTTTATAAACTTTTTGGCAATAATCTTGAGAAGAATGAAACGCTAGTAAGAGAGTTTCTAAGTTATGACGTGATCATCACTTATAGTGGGAAAGAAATGAATAAATTTCAGAACTTCTTGAACGCTAACACAGGGATTACGAGTTCACAACCAATACCTCCCTATACAAATTTATCAAGTGGTCTAGGGTTGGTGGCTGAAAGTGAAGTAAAGATTATCGATAATATTTTTATTGGTACTGCGACTAAGGATTCTTTAAGAATGGGAAGGTTCACGAAGGATCTCAATTTTCAGTAGAATACCTCAATTATGACGTTCTGTCATATGAAATTCATTAATATTGTCATAGAATAAGCTGAATAGCTATCAATATGTCATACTTTTCTGAGTGGCACATAAATTGACATTATTGTTGTGTAATTATTAATTAAGTAAATAAAACACAATATATAATGGGTAAAATTATTGGAATTGACTTAGGTACAACTAACTCATGTGTTGCTGTGATGGAAGGTAACGAGCCAGTTGTTATACCGAATCAGGAAGGAAGAAGAACAACCCCTTCGGTTGTTGCATTTCTCGATAATGGTGAACGGAAGATTGGTGATCCGGCGAAAAGACAAGCGATCACAAATCCAACGAGAACGATATCTTCGATCAAGAGATTTATGGGGAACAGATTCGGTGATGTTTCAATCGAAGCAGGTCGAAATGCGTACAAGGTTGTAAAAGGGGATAATGATACAGTAAGAGTTGACATTGACGGAAGAATGTATACTCCTCAAGAGATCTCTGCTATGGTGCTTCAAAAAATGAAGAAAACTGCTGAAGATTTTTTGGGGTCAGAAGTAACTGAGGCTGTTGTAACTGTTCCTGCATATTTTAACGATGCACAAAGACAGGCTACCAAGGAAGCTGGTGAAATTGCTGGTTTGAAGATATCAAGAATTATTAATGAGCCAACTGCAGCGGCGCTTGCATATGGTCTAGACAAAAAGACCGAAGATTCTACAATTGCTGTATTTGATTTGGGTGGTGGAACATTCGATATTTCTATTCTTGAATTAGGAGAGGGAGTATTCGAAGTAAAATCAACTAATGGAGATACACATTTGGGAGGAGATGACTTTGATCAGGTAATAATTGATTGGTTAGCTGAAACATTCATAGAGCAGGAGAACATGGATTTAAGAAAAGATCCAATGGCGCTGCAGAGACTTAAGGAAGCTGCTGAGAAAGCAAAAATAGAGTTATCTAGTGGAACTGACACTGAAATCAATTTACCTTATGTAACAGCTGTGGATGGAGTTCCTAAGCATTTGGTATTGAAATTGTCAAGAGCGAAGTTTGAGGCATTGGCTGCGGATTTGGTAAAAAGAACACTTAAGCCATGTCAAGACGCATTAAAAGATGCAGGCTTGTCGAAAAGTGACATTGACGAGATTATACTAGTAGGTGGATCAACTAGAATACCAAAAGTGCAGGAAGCGGTTGCGGAATTCTTTGGAAAGGCACCTAATAAGTCTGTGAATCCTGATGAAGTAGTTGCGGTTGGTGCAGCAATTCAAGGAGGTGTATTAAGTGGTGATGTACAAGATGTATTGTTGCTAGATGTAATTCCACTTTCTTTTGGTATCGAAACTATGAATAATATCTATGATGTAGTGATTGAGGCAAACTCTACAATCCCTACCAAGAAGTCAAAGATTTATTCAACTGCTGTAGATAACCAGCCTTCCGTTGAGATTCACATTCTTCAAGGAGAAAGACCGATGGCTAGAGACAATCGTTCAATAGGAAGATTTATTCTTGACAGTATCCCTCCAGCTGGAAGAGGAGTGCCGCAAATCGAAGTAACATTTGATATTGATGCAAACGGTATCCTTAGCGTATCTGCAAAAGACAAAGGGACAGGAAAAGAGCAAAACATTCGGATTGAAGCATCAACTGGTTTGTCAGATGAAGAAATCGCAAGAATGAAAGCTGAAGCTGAGGCAAATGCTGATGCTGATAAGGCTACAATGGAGAAAGCAGCTAAATTAAATGAGGCAGATTCATTAGTATTCCAAACTGAGAAGCAATTGAAGGAATTTGGTGAGAAATTGCCTGACGACAAAAAGGCAAGAATCCAGAAAGGAGCAGATGAATTGAAAGAAGCACATAAACTTCAGGATATGGAACGTATTGAGACAGCGATTACAGAGCTAAATGCAGCTTGGCAGGAAGCTAGTCAAGATATGTATCAAGCAGGTGCAGGGCAAGAAGGAGCTGATCCTAACGCAGGCGCTAATGGAGACGCATCGGATGCAGCAGACGAAGATGTGACAGATGTTGAATTCGAAGAGGTAGAAGAAGATAAGTAATTATTATTCTACAACTTCTAGGAAAAAGAGAAAAGGGCGCTTATCAGTTTTGGTAAGTGTCCTTTTTTTATTGGTGCTTGCTTGAGTTGTGCCATGGTGACTTTGAATAAATGGATGGGTTCTTGCTAGAATGCACGGTTCCTTGATCACAAACTCTCATCACATAACTCAATTCTATATGGTATAAGACTATCTTGCTAGAATAATTACCTTTTTTATTTGGGCTGATGCCCAAAGAGAAAAGGGGAGAAACAGATTGGGCTTGGGGGTATTGCGGCAAGGCATTACAGTTGATTATTTCATATCTAGAAATAATCACACAGCTTCGCATTGATCAAAGGGTCTTGCAGCGATGATTTAGTAAAATTACCCTATTTAACTTCAAATAATATTTAGCGACTACGTAATTGAAATAGCGGGTTTGGCTAACTACTGGACAATTATCTTGATTACTCGTTGACCTTCTTTCGTCCGCAGATGTAAAAGATACAAACCAGTAGCGAATTCATTCAAATCAATCTCCCTAAATTCATTCGAACCTAGACTTCCATGCAACAATCTGATGCCATCATAAGACAGAAGTTCAAATAGAACTCTTTCATGTGTCTCATTAGTTAGTTTTCCAGCTCGGAAGTTCGATTCCCAGATAACGTCACCAAGAATATTGTCAGCAATTCCATTCGTGTAGCAAGGGTTCTCAATACTAATACTGTCACAGCAGGTAACAATATCTGTGGTTTGACAAACCTCAACTAGCAGCATTGCAGCCTCAGATTCATAGTCACTAATCTCAGCCCCTACAGCATCAGCTTCTAATTGTTGTACTAATTCTTCATTAATATATACAGAAATCCCGGGTTCAAATATATTCTGAGTTTCAAATTGGACATACATAAATGCGACACCGTCATCACAAGCAATCTCTGAGATTTCAATGATCTCAATCATACATTCCTGCTCTTCACAGCAAATTGTCCCCGGAACCACAAACGCACTGCATCCCTCAATTCCTAAATCAACTATTTCGAACTCAAATTCAAGCTCACAATTAGCTTCGAGATTCTCTAAAACTATCGGTAACTCGCTGTAGACAAATGTTCCATAAATATTCCCATTTCCCCGAACTTCAAAAGAGTCACTCACTCCTTGATACGCCGCATTAATCCATATGTCAAATGTCTCATTGTCCTCGTTACAGTCATATTCGAATACCATCTCGCTAATGTTACATTCCTGC
>CALBVQ010000039.1 GCA_937969485.1 uncultured Saprospiraceae bacterium
GGGGTTCGATTCCCCTAGGGGCTACTAGCAGAAAGCCGACGAACGAATGTTTGTCGGCTTTTTTTGTTTTACCCCATAGTAAAATATCAATGTGTAGCATTGGATCAAGAAGAATTTCGTGTGAGGTTATCAGAATACTTCCACGAAATGGTAAGCAATCCTTAGTAGAGATAATTTTCGCGAGAGGAAAATGGAGTGCTGGTCGCGAACGCTAGTGAGTGATGAGGCGACTGCCGAAACACGCATTACTCCGGCCCAATGGCCTCTTTTTTGAGGGCAATGGGACTCGCCCTATTTATGTTTATCTATAATTATCTTACAAGCTGCTTTTCTTCAAGGTCCACAACATGCCTTAATAACGCTTATCAAACTCAGAGTAATCACGTCATTTTTTCCATCAAAACCCCGTACAATATTATACCAATTCTAGTTTGATGACTCTTGAAATGGTTTAGTAGTGAAATTTATTTGTTTTGGCGTATCATAATCAATCCCTGGCTTTCTCAATGGAAATTTGCCTCGGATCTTCACATTATAAAAGTCACTTTTCCTAGCATCTTGAAGCAAACCGAGCCAAACACTCATGGGAACCTTTTGATGAATGTAAGGATTTCCGGTAGTGCGTTCCATTAAAATCAAGAAACCATCTTCAGAATTACAAGACTTGTACTCTGCTGTAGTGAATATTTCTGTTGAAAGAAACGTATGAGACTTCTCCAGCGAAAATTCAACATCTTGCAAGATTTCATAGGCACTAGCAGCATCAGTGAAAGTAGTAAGAGATTCGCAAGACTGCTTATTCTTGCAGGAGAACGCACAACAAGTGGCAAGAAAAAAAATAATCAAGTGTTTCATCCAAATTAAGTTAATTAGTAATAAAGCTTTTGGGCTTAAAGCCCAAAAAAGATTTACACAAAAGTACTGAAAACAGGAATTCAATTTCAAAGAATTACAATTTATTATTTTGATATTCCATTAGGACTTAATTTATTACATTTGCAGTCGCTGAAGATCAGCATTTAATCACAAACAAAAAATATAAAGTCATGGCTAAAAGAGTAGCAATAAATGGGTTCGGTAGAATTGGTAGACTGACATTTCGTAATCTTCTAGATAAAGAAGGAATCGAGGTTGTTGCAATTAACGATCTTACAGATAATAAGACACTAGCTCACTTACTTAAGTATGATAGTGCTCATGGACAATTTGATGGCACGGTAGAAAGCACAGTAGACACTATCACGGTAAATGGAAATAAAATTCATGCTTCGGCTGAACGAGATCCATCACAACTGCCATGGAGTGACCTAAATATAGACGTTGTATTGGAATGTACTGGAATTTTCAGGAATGGAGAAGGCGCGAGAAAGCACATCACAGCTGGGGCCAAAAAAGTAGTTATTTCTGCTCCTGCGAAAGATGATTCATTTAAAACTATCGTGCTAGGAGTTAATGATGATGAGTTAGGCGATCAAGATTTAATTTCAAATGCATCATGCACTACCAACTGTCTAGCACCAGTAATTAAGATACTCGAGGACAACTTAGGAATAGTTCAAGGTTCATTAACGACTACGCATGCGTATACATCTGACCAGAACATTCAAGATGCACCACATAGTGATTTGAGAAGAGCTAGAGCATGTGCGTATAATATAGTACCAACGTCTACCGGAGCTGCGTCGGCAGTAGGAAAGGTAATTCCTTCAGTGAAAGGCAAATTGTTCGCCATGGCATTGCGTGTGCCTGTAATCACAGGTTCATTAATTGAGCTTAACGTGATCGTTGAGAAAGAGATGACTGTAGAAGAAATCAATAAATTATTTAAATCGTATGCTGATGGAGCGATGAAAGGAATTCTTCAATATACGGAGGACCCTATTGTTAGTTCTGATATAGTAAGAAACCCACACTCCTCTATTTTTGATTCGTTATTGACTGATGTCAACGGCAAATTTGTAAAGATTGTTTCTTGGTACGATAATGAAGCTGGGTATTCAGCAAGATTAGCAGATCTAACCGCAAGAGTATAATTATGGCCAACATCCGAGAAATAGATTTTGGAGGTAAGAAAGTACTGATTCGAGTCGACTTTAATGTTCCTTTGGACAAAGATGGTGTGATCACTGATGATACAAGGATGCGAAGAGCACTACCTACATTGCAACATATTTTAGAAAATGGTGGAGCATTGATTATCATGTCACACTTGGGTCGTCCACAGAAAAAGCTGACTGCCGAGGGTGAAGTCGACGTTAAGAAATTCACTTTAGAACATTTAGTTGAGCACTTAGAAGAGTTACTAGGAGTACATGTAGAGTTCGTAAATGAGCCAGGAGGAGATCAAGCAATTGAAGTATGTTCAGCCTTAAAGCGTGGTCAAGTTGTGTTACTTGAAAATACCAGATTTAATCCAGGTGAGACAAAAGGCGATGAAATAATGGCTAAATCTCTAGCGGACCTTGGTGAAATATTCATTAACGATGCATTTGGGACTGCTCATAGGGAACATGCGTCAACTGCAACGGTAGCGAAATACTTTAGTAAGGACAATAAAGCTTTCGGTTTTCTGATGGAAGACGAGTTAAAGAATGGTTATCTTTTAATGAATGAGGCGGAGCGTCCTGTTACAGCAATAGTAGGAGGTGCAAAGGTTAGTGACAAGATTCAATTGATCGATAATCTCATGAATTTCGCAGATAATATTCTGATAGGAGGAGGAATGAGTTATACTTTTTACAAAAGTCAGGGATATG
>CALBVQ010000040.1 GCA_937969485.1 uncultured Saprospiraceae bacterium
AACAGTTCTATTGAGGCGCAGGCATGGTCACCATGACGGTGAGTATCAAAAGAGCTGGACATTGCCATTATCGAAGCAGTTTTAGCTTGTAATAGAAATCTTAATGCATATTTCGGGTTAAATCAAGTACAAGGCAGAAAACGCAAGGATTGCCTTAGCTATCATGAGTATTTCTAACGAAGTAATTGCTTTTATAAACTTGAAAATATGCGAAATTCTAAAACAGAATTGGTATTAGTCCAACAGTAACACCAACTTGTATTCCTAGGCTAGGATCTCTGGCATACACCACAAGATAGTAGTCTACTTACTATTGAATATAAAGGCAAAAAGCCCATCACTTTCGTAATGAGCTTTTTATTATCCTAGCTTTTGGCCTTTGAGCCAATAGACTTTTCTTAATATCTATAATATTCTGGTTTGTATGGACCCTCAGGTTTTACATTGATATATGATGCCTGATCCGTAGAAAGTTCTTCTAACTCAACACCAATTTTTGCCAAGTGAAGTCTTGCTACTTTCTCATCTAAATGCTTAGGTAGGGTATATACTTCATTCCCGTAATTAGCGCTGTTGTTCCACAATTCTAGTTGAGCTAGAACTTGATTAGTAAATGAGTTACTCATTACAAATGATGGGTGACCTGTCGCACATCCAAGGTTCACCAACCTTCCTTCGGCCAATACCAAGATATCTTTATCACCTACAGTATATTTATCAACTTGAGGCTTGATCTCAATTTTTGAGTCACCATGCGTTTTATTTAACCATGCCATATCAATCTCATTATCGAAGTGACCAATATTACATACGATTGTCTTATCCTTCATCATCTCAAAGTGTTCCTTACTAAGGATATCTTTGTTTCCAGTAGCGGTAACAACTATGTTAGCGTCTTGAAGTGCTGTTGTCATTTTCTTTACTGCAAAACCGTCCATTGCTGCTTGAAGTGCACATATAGGATCTATCTCAGTTACAATTACTCTTGCTCCTGCACCTGCTAATGAAGCTGCAGATCCCTTTCCTACATCACCATACCCTGCAACAACTGCAACTTTACCCGCAATCATTACATCAGTTGCTCTACGTATTGCATCAACACAAGACTCTTTACAACCATACTTGTTGTCAAATTTTGACTTTGTTACTGAGTCATTAATGTTAATTGCAGGAATTGGCAATGTTCCGGCGATCACTCTTTCATAAAGTCTGTGTACTCCAGTAGTCGTCTCCTCTGACAATCCTTTTATTCCTTTAACTAATTCTGGGTGATGATCAAGAACCATGTTGGTTAAATCACCTCCGTCATCAAGAATCATGTTAAGTGGCTTTCCTCCTTCAAACGCGAATAAGGTCTGAGCAATACACCAATCAAATTCTTCTTCATTTAATCCTTTCCAAGCGTAAACAGGTACTCCTGTCGCTGCAATTGCCGCAGCAGCATGATCTTGAGTTGAAAAAATATTACATGAAGACCAAGAAACCTCTGCTCCTAAATCAACCAATGTCTCAATAAGTACAGCAGTCTGGATAGTCATGTGAAGACATCCTGCAATCCTTGCTCCCGCAAGAGGATTCTTTCCAGCGAACTCTTCTCTTAATGCCATTAAACCAGGCATTTCAGCTTCCGCCAATTCAATTTCTTTTCTTCCCCAATCCGCTAGATTGATGTCTTTTACTTTGTAACTTGTCTTGTTATCTACAGCTTGCATAAATATATTTTAAAATTTGCCGCAAAGATATATAATTCAGATGATTATATATCGATGTCTAGCCTATGAATTATTGTTCCTCCTGTATAACCAACTCCGGGAATTATGGTTCTGTCTTTTCTTATTTTATCAATTAGTCCTCGTTGTGTGGTCTCCAAGATAAAACTCCCACTAGCACTTCCCAAGGCTCTTTCGATCTCTATTTCTAAGGGCTCATCCTTTATGTTTCCTAGGAATCGCAGGCTTCCTGTTGCTCCTAGTTTAACTTTTTCTCCTCTTATTTTTATATTGGCTTCCGCCAAAAGTTCTCCCCATATTCGTATTCTGATCACATCTTTATCACTTTTAATTCTTAAGCGATCTGTAATTGATGTCGTTTTACTCGTATCTCTGTCTATCACATACTCGATAGGCGAGGCCTCAGCTAAAGAATACGGGACTGATAATAGTCCGTCCTCGCTCTTCGTAATTTCTGTAAAGTAGTCCTTTTCTACTTTGGTAACCAATCCTTTTCTAAGTACTATTTTTTCCTCGCCTGTGCGCTCTGTGTTGTAATATGTCCAGTTTGCTTGGTAAGGTTGTGACGTCGTGATTTTAGATGACATTTCTCCTCTAATAAGTGACAACGACAACATGCATAACAACATGATACTCCACAATCTAGTTCCGCTTGCTAGAAACGGCAAGCCCATTATCATCAGCAAACTATACGTTGCCATTGGTATCATGGGGATTTCAAGTGAAAAAACAGCGTAAAAAAGATATATCATAGGACTAAATAGGATCACAGGGATAACTAACGATGCTGCTTCCACAAAGATTTTTCCTTCTTCCTTCACCAGCCTCTTGGCCTGTTGAATCAACAGGAAAAAAAACACTGGTACTATTATGAAATAACTTCCTGAGGGAATAAAAACTAAAGAAGCACCACCTGCAAGCAAAAGAAAAATCATTCCACCCAAATGGATGCTCGCGATTCTCCCTTCCATTCCCTTTTGGCGTAAGCCAACATACTGA
Organism: uncultured Saprospiraceae bacterium; assembly: GCA_937969485.1. Taxonomy (GTDB): domain Bacteria; phylum Bacteroidota; class Bacteroidia; order Chitinophagales; family Saprospiraceae; genus JAHDFB01. The sequence goes on from CALBVQ010000040.1 coordinate 2,730, forward strand.
AAAACCAAGGTCACGAGTGCCAAAAATCCCACAAAATACTGCCCCGCATTATAGAAGTTGTTACTGTAGAATGCCGAGTAATGTGGGTACAGCCATACGATTGCCTTGCACATCAAAAACGTAGTAAGAATTGCCGCAATCAAAAGGCCCATACTTATGAAAATACCTGTCAGGATCCTCACCGCGCTTTTGTCCTTATAAATCAGGGGGATATAAAACCCAAATATGATCAGTGACAGTATCCACATCACAATATTCCAGCAAGGTTTGTATTGCACACTATTGTACCCATACGTATTAAAATATGTCATATTGTAGTCGTGTGTGCCTTGTAGATCGTCATTTCCCATTTTGTCGATCAACTGAGAAATGAGCTTACCGTGATGATAAAAGCTTCGACTGTCCATATTCTTAGGCGTGTCTGTCATCGCATGATAGTTGACGAATCCGTCGATGTGAGCCATCGAAATACCTCCTATTTGCAATTTTTTAAAATGGGTAAAGTCTGTGTCATTGGGCATAAGGCGATAGACATCGTACATCAGTGAACTTGCAAGCGAATAGTCGAGGTCTAGGAAAATATCCATCACCTGATTATTCTTTTCGTTGGGCTCGAAACCCAGAACTGGTCCGCTGTTTCCCCTCGCTTCGAAGTTGAATAGGTAGTTCAACTTAGGTGCAAGTGGATTATTTTTAACAAACATTGAAGCGCCACTTAGGCCTGATTCCTCCCCATCTGTGATTATGAAAACGATGTCGTTTTTGAACGTCCTGTCTTTGATTGTTTGCATTAGCGAAAGCATGGCAGCAATGGGAGCGCCGTCATCTGCAGCCCCAGGCGTATTGGTTTGCGAATCATAATGTGCCGCAAATGCAATAGTCCCAGCTGGACTACTTCCTGGCTTTCGTATTACGATGTTTTTTATATCTGAAATCATGGAGTAATTACCATAGGATTGAAGGTCAACTACAGTATCTAGCTGGACTTCATAATCCATTTCATTTGCCACCCGTGCTATATATTCTCTTACTTTCTTGTGCTCTTGCGAGCCTATCACATGCACATCCGACGCAATTTGTTGAAGGTGTTCCTCCGCTAATTTCAAGTTGAACTGAGGGTCGTGATAATCTGCCTCTGGCGCTTGGTATGCCGTATATGAAAGGTACGACACGACCATAAGAAGGATAGCGCATACAGTAGAAAATAGAGTATTGTTCATGCAGCTAAGTTAATGAAAAGTAAGAAGAATGGCTTATTTCTACAAGGTTTGGGTTAAACCCAAAGGGTCTGCTATGGCGTGCCTTGTGTTTTATAATGATTTAATCCCGCGCTTTTTCTTAAAAAAGTCTTGCAGCACAGCACGACATTCTTCTTCCATTATTCCATAGGCAAGCTTGGTTTTAGGATGTAATAGTTCTTTGCCATATCTCATAAATCCACGTTTTTCATCCGCAGCACCAAAAACTACTTTGCCGATCTGAGACCATTGAAGTGCGCCGCTGCACATCATGCATGGTTCCAAAGTAACATATAGGGTAGCTTCTGTTAAATACTTTGCACCTAAATAGGAGGATGCCGAGGTGATAGCTAAGATTTCCGCATGCGCTGTGACATCTGTGAGAAGCTCTGTTTGATTATGAGCACGAGCTATGATCTGATTGTTTAGAACGACAACTGCTCCCACAGGGACTTCATCAGCTTCGTAAGCTTTTTTGGCTTCAGCCAAAGCCTGCTTCATAAAATACTCCTCATTAAATGGATTCAATATACTCATACTCAACTTTGTTTAGAAATAAACCTTGTGCTGGTGCGCTCAAACTTTTCTCCAAGCGAACTTGCTTGTCAAGAGCTTCTTTTACCTGACTTATACTCACATCTCCTCTAGCTACTTGCACGCAAGTTCCTACTATCAACCGAATCATTCCTCTCAAGAATCGATCGCTTTCAACATTCAATATGTATTGTTGTGTTTCTTCATTGTAGGACCATTCGCAGCGTGTTAGTTTGCATTTCATGGTTTTGTTGTCCCCATGCGCTTTACAAAAGGTCGCAAATTCATCGTAATTTAATAAAAGCATAGCGGTTTCGTTTAACTGCTGTACGGTAAGCGGCTTTAACTCTATTATTCTAGATGAAAATTGCCTTAAGAAAGGAGATTTGTGGCTATGCGCATAGTAAATATATCCGCGCTTAATAGCATCAAAGCGGGCATGTGCTTCGCTATGAACTTCATTCCATCTTAGGAATGATATACTTTTTGGAACGATTGAATTAGCTCTGAATAGTTTATTGTCGTCAAAGGTTGGGAGATCTACATGAAAGGTATAACTGCTTGCATGAACACCCGTATCCGTTCTTCCACATCCAACGATTTGCACATCATTTCGAAAAATCATAGATAGTGCTTCTTCAATGACTTGTTGTACGCTAATAGATTTCTTCTGTCTTTGCCATCCATGAAAGAGGGTACCATCGTAGCTGATTTCAATAAAATAGCGCGGCATAGAGTTAATTAAGCTGGAATAAGATTTGGAGTTTCGTTGAACAAAGGATATTGACTCATTTTCGCATGAACTTGAGCTGCAATGTCTTTTAGTTTCGTTTCGTTTTCATGATTCATCAATACATAATCTACCCAATCTACAATTTGCTTACAGTCATCCTGCTTTACTCCTCGAGTAGATATCGCTGCTGATCCTATTCTGATCCCAGAGGTAACAAACGGGCTTCTTGTATCGAAAGGCACCATGTTCTTGTTGATAGTGATGTCCGCCAGTCCAAGAGCAAATTCTGCTTCCTTACCTGTGATGTTTTTATTTCTGAGATCAATTAACATAAGGTGATTATCGGTCCCTCCCGATATGATTTCGTATCCTTTATCAACAAATGCCATTGCCATAGCTTGAGCATTCTTAATCACTTGGTCAGTATATTCTCCGAAGCCCGCACTTAAAGCTTCATTAAACGCAACTGCTTTAGATGCAATTACGTGTTCTAGTGGACCTCCTTGCATACCTGGGAAAACGCCACTATTGAGAATTGAAGACATCATAATGGGATTTCCTTTTTTCGTTGTTCGTCCCCATGGATTTTCGAAGTTCTTACCCATCATTATGATTCCACCTCTCGGACCTCTTAAGGTCTTATGGGTTGTGGAAGTAACAATATGGCAATGCGACATAGGGTTATTCAATTTTCCTTTTGCAATTAAACCGGCAGGATGTGCAATGTCTGCGAGTAATAAAGCACCAACTTCATCTGCTATTTTTCTGAACCTAGCATAATCCCAGTCTCTTGCATAAGCAGATGCACCGCAAACAATTAATTTAGGTTGTACTTCTTTTGCTTTAGCTTCAACCTTATCCATATCGATAAGTCCAGTTTCTTTTTCAACTCCATAAAAATGGGGTGCAAAATGTTTGCCACTGAAGTTTACCGGTGAGCCGTGAGACAAGTGACCACCATGAGATAAATCAAATCCTAAAATACTGTCACCTGGATTCAGCACGGCTAGAAAAACTGCTGCATTCGCTTGTGCTCCTGAATGCGGTTGAACATTTGCATATTCAGCACCGAAAAGAGTCTTTAACCTTTCGATTGCAAGAGTCTCTACTTTATCAACAACTTCGCAACCTCCGTAATATCGCTTTCCAGGATATCCTTCTGCGTACTTGTTAGTTAATACGGATCCCATTGCACTAATAACTGCGGGGCTTGCGAAATTTTCAGATGCAATCAATTCAATACCATTGATTTGTCGTTGTTTTTCCTGTTCGATTAGTTGAAAAATAGGATCTTGCATTACTCTTTTTTACTATGTCTGTTTGTGAAAAGGCAAATGTAGATTATTCAACTAGAATTAGTAATTATCTGCTGAAATTAATATTCAATTTTCCTCTAATAGTAACGAGGACTATTTAAAAGTCCTTGTTAAGTAAGCTAAATTACTAAGCGTCTTTAGCCTTTGCGCTGTTTATTTCTTTTGCTAGGAAAGATGTAGCCAGCTGTGCATTCTATTCCACCTCCAAAACCATTTAAGTAATAATCGTAGGATAAGCCAATTGTTGTAGATCTTAGCTGTAAAGTAGAAATGAAATTTACGGAAGACAATGTCAAGTTATCATTGAAATCTCTGCCGCTTCTCACATAAACTCCTAAAAGTAGCGATACTGACTGCTTATTTTCAAAGGAAGTAATAATGTATTTTCCCGCAAGACCAGTCAGGTGTTCGCTGTGAGGCCCTTGGAACAATGTAAGGAAAGAAGGACTTATTGCGATTCGTTTTGTAAGGGGGAGGTTTAATACTCCATGTAAGTTGAAACGTCTGTAGAGCCTAAAATTTCCTGAAGAAATTGAAATATTCGGTTTGTTGATGTGAAAGACTGACGTTCCTACCTGAAAACCAAAGCGTTTAGCAGTTTGGTATTCCCACAAAACTCCAAAACCCAGATCAAAGTAAGTTTTATTATTAAGGGCAATTCCCGTATTCGAAATTCCCATTTCTAAACCAGCAGAAAGATTATGATGGCTTTTGTCCATGCTACCGAGTTGCTGGGAGAATGAGCCGTGTGCCTTAAATAGATTACTTCCAAAACTTGCTACACCCGCTCTATCAATTGTTGCAGATGCTCCATAACCCAATGATCTATTTTTAGAAAGATTTATTTTTGAATCATAGCTGATGAATCCAGCTCTGTATGCAGCGCTCGAGAGAGCTGTTCTCCATTGATCTCGGTATCCAATTGCCATGCGATCATTACCCTCGAAATTCCCTGTAAAGCTAGGATTTGTATGAAGTGGAGTATTGTAGTATTGAGAGAAGACTACATCTTGCGATTTCAAAGTTGTAGTCAGTAATGTGAATAAAATGGTCAACTGTAGATAGAGCTGTTTCATAGTTCAATGTGTACTGTAAATGTATAAAAAAGTTTATAGCAAGTCGAACCAGTTTTAATGAGAATCGGATTTTTATTGATGAAAATTGATTTTATTTAGGAGACGCTGTTTGATGGAAATACAATAAAAATAATTTTTCAAGTGTAGCAAGGAAGAAGATTTAGACTTGTTTTGTAGATTTAACCCGCATTATGCATTAGGTTTTCGTGATGAGAGCTTAAAATGCAAAGAGAATGGGAGCTCAACAGTTCTTTTGAGGCGCAGGCGTGGTCCCCATCACGGTGAGCATCAAAAGAGCTGGACGTT
>CALBVQ010000041.1 GCA_937969485.1 uncultured Saprospiraceae bacterium
TCAAAAGAACTGTTGAGCTCCCATTCTCTTTGCATTTTACGCTCTCGTGACGAAATCCTAATGCATAATTCGGGTTTAATAATTCTTGAAAATAAAGTGAAACCTTAAAACAGAATTGGTGTAAGTTCACGATTCAACTCGCAATATAAATTAAGATATCCATTGCGATCTTAAACTGATTCGATAATGGGAACGTCTGGCTCTTTTGATGCTCACTGTGATGGTGACCACGGCTGCGCTTCAAAAGAACTGTTGAGCTCCCATTCTCTTTGCATTTTACGCTCTCGTGACGAAATCCTAATGCATAATTCGGGTTTAATAATTCTTGAAAATAAATTGAAACCTTAAAACAGAATTGGTATTAGATCGACTTACAGAGCGGTATCTTTGCAATATCGAAGCAATTAGTCATTAGCTGAACCTAGGGCTATCCTCCTATCCGTTTTAACTGCTCACTTCCTTGAAAAGCTAATGCAATTTACTCAGATAGGTCCGGCACTCAGAACTTGAATTGATTCATTTTTTTGTACAGACACTAATGCAATTTTCAAAAAAGTAAATGGAATTAGATCTGATTCAAAATGCTTTTTTTGCGCTAAGAAGCGTTTTTGATATCTAGTATGTAACTGATTTTTTAAACTTTATTAGCATTCTTTCTGCTTCTGCTTCATTTAGCCCAATACCCTCAGCAGCATCGTACAATGCGCTTTTCGGCATCAATGGATCCATGACGCTAGTCATTGTTTCGTACTTGGCTAGGTCAGCAATAACAGAAACTTCTGCGTGACTAAAACCGAAAAGAGAAGCAAACTCGTTTAACTTTCGAGATTCCGCTGGAGAAAGGTCGAAATCAACTAATGCTACAGCCCAACCGAGCATCAGTATACTTTTCTTGACATTAGTATCTAGCTCTTCAGCTTCAACGGATGAAATTTCTCCCCTTGCGGCTATGTCTGAAATGGATCCCAATTTCTTAGGAAGTAGTTCTGCAATAAAATTTCGTTCATCTTCACTAATCCGACCATCAGCTTGAGCGATCGATACAAGTAATCTTGACATTAAATCTTGTTCGAACAAGTTCTTGATCGGATATTTTGAGAGGTGGTCCTGAAACGATAATTCCGCTTCTCTTGACATTGCTCTTTGTTCCTGTCTTCCTCTTCGATCGCTAGCAGATGCACGCCTTTCCCTACCACTCGAACGCTCATTAAGGGATTTTACTTTGAAGTTTCTTGAAACTCTTTTGAATGAATTTGCAATTGCCGCATTAATATCTTCTGTGCTATGATTGTCTCCTCCTGAAGTATCGAAACTACCAACAGAAGACCTCGCGACCTGTGAGCCAATTCTACCCAACATTCCACCTCCTAGCGCTGAACGTACCATTCTACTTGCATGTCTTCTAGCCTGCGACTTAGCCATTCTACCAACTTTTTTTGTTACTTGCGATGTGATAGATTTCGATCTTTTAATTACCGCAGATGAGTCGAATACCTCTCCTGCGTCATTTTGAAATTCCACAACAACTCGATTACCATCTATTTGATAGTCTAGAACGTATTTTGAAATTTCTTCATATGAGAAGTCCATATTTGTCTTTTTTTGAGGTTAATAAGTATTTCAAAAGTAAAAAATAAAATCGCTATTTTGAACATGAGAAATAATAACTTAACTTTATCCTCCCATATTTTGACTTCAGTCACTAACTAAATTATTAAAATTGAAAACATTAAGTTTTGGCGTAAGCCTTAATGTACTTGTCTTGTTGTGCTTAATAGGCTCCACCTTGAAGGCCCAGTCTCCTGTTGTTTTTTCTATAGAAAACAAAAATTCTGCTGTGGGAGAAAATGTTTGTCTTGAGCTGTCAGTTGTTGATTTTACTGAGGTAACCAGCCTTCAACTGCCAGTCAAGTGGAATAACGCATCGCTCGCTAACGCTACATTGAATAACGAGGCACTTAGTGGTTCTTTCTTTAACATAAATGAATCTCTCGGGGAGTTGAGGTACCTATGGGATGATCCTTCATTGACGAATCCTGTATCACTGGACAGTGCATCGGTCCTTTTTTCGCTTTGTTTTGATGTTATTGGTGGCAAGGGTATGGATGAACCTGTTGAAATGATCACTTTAGAAAATCCAGAATTTGAAGTGTTAGTGCTAAATTCGGATTTGGATGAAATGGAATTTATTACAAATAACGGCTTAGTAATGATCGCCGATGACTGTAACGGTGTCGCAGTTTTACCAGAATCAATATGCCAGAATGTTGAATTTACCGTTACCGTTGATCTTGAGGCAACTGGTCTTGCGATTAGTAATTTCGGGTATTGGGAAATTGACGGAGAGCCTGTGCTGGAAAGTTTTGAAGGTGAAACTTTTCCCGATGATATGGGATCAGTCGAAATTACATTTGTTAATTCATTATTTGATGATAACTATAAGGAAGAACTTATCCTTTCCATTACTGACACCGAACCACATACTTTTCAATATTTTTATGATTTTATAAATTGTATTGATAGCACAGAGGTTTTTGTATTGCAAGCCCTTGCTCAACCAGAAGATCTTGATCTCGATATTCCTGCAAATGTTTGTTTTGATGAAGGCTTTATTTTGGATTTAGATATTGAACAGGAGGGAGACTTTGAATTTAGATTTTCAATAAACGGAGTTGATAGTATCAAGGTAGTATCTTCTTCTGACGATTCTCTTGTTTTCGAAAATTTGACAAGTAATATTCAACTTGCTTTCAGCATCCTTACCAATAATGAGACTTCTTGTTTTTCCACTAACATAACTCCCAAAGATAGTTTGGTGAATGTTTACAACGAGTTTGTGATAAATTTAGTAGATAGTATTTGTAATGATGATGGTTCCTTTATGGCCATTTATGACCTAGAAGGAGGTAGCGGAGATTACGAGCTTTTAACCAACTCTGATGGGCAGTTATTGGATGGTCAATATTCTACGAATTTATTGACACCTGAAGAACCTGATACGGTCACTATTTCTGATGAATTTTGTCAAGCTACTAGTATAACTTTTAGTCCTGAGGTATTATGTTCTTGCACCGATACCGTCACTGTTTTCGAACTAAAGATATTAATCAGTTGTGAGACAGGTGAAATTATCCCTGAGGTTGAGCGAGAACTTGTAACTGCATTAGAGAATCCAGTCACCTTTTACAGGATATATTCGAAAGACGATAATGACGAGATAGATGAAGTTCTATTTGATACGCTTCTGTACTCTGAAGACAACCCAGTGATCCCTTTTGATTCGAAGTACGAAAATGGGAGAACTTACTTCGCAGTACCGATATTATCCCAGAGGTTAGATGGTGAAATTGATTTAGAATATAGATGTATTTCTGTAGGGCAAGAGATTCGTTTTCGATATTATAGGAATCCTACTCCGGAGATACTGGGAGAGCAAATTGTTTGTACTAATCAATTAGAGACCAAGTATGAAGCATCTACGAATAATCCTGTTAACGAATTTACATGGCAAGTAGATAATAACGCTGAAGGGTTTCAACTTGCTAATAATTTTTATGTGACTTTCAATAGTAGTTCTCCTGTTTCGATTGGATTAAACGAGATCTATAGACCTATTGATCTTGCTGGAGATCTTGAATGCGAAGGGAATGATGAGTATACGGTCACAGTGAATGAAGAAGTTGCATCTGAGAAGATTGATATCATACTTTTTCCCGACGGATTTTTGTCTGCAGTTGGTGATGATAGCTATTGTTATCAGTGGGCAACTATTGAAAAGGCTACTGGAATATTCATGGAAAATGGTCCTTCAGGCAAGGTGTGGATTGTCGGCGAGGAAATTGATACCAATAAATTTATATATTTATGTATTGTCTCTAATCCTATTGATGGGAGCTGCGAAAATTCGGCATGTCCTACCTATAATTATTTTAATTCTACAGGCCCTGTTGCACTCAAAAATGAGGCTTTTCAAGATCTGCAGGTTTTTCCTAATCCTACAACCGGTTTTGTCAAGTTATCAAGTGCAGGATTCACAGGAGTAGAAAATGTCAATTTGTACGATGCTACCGGTAACCATTTATTTGTTAACGTTCAGTGGAATAATGGTCATTATCTCGTTGATACAGATAGTCTCGGACAAGGAGTCTACTATTTTGCGATTGACAATAAATTATCGAGTGTACCTGTTATCAAGAAATTAGTTAAGCTGTAATTTGTCACATGAGGTACATTTATGAATAATAGATAGGCAGCTATTGACAAGCTAACAGAATCCATCTATATTGAAGCCTAATAATTACCCCAAATAGAAGCGTCCGCGCTACAAACTACTAAATAGTGAAAAAAACAAGAATATTGATGTTTGCTTTTTTACTTGTATCGGTCATATCGTGCAAGCAAAATTCGAATTCTTTAACTGGTGAAGTAGATTTTTTGATTAATGATGCAGAATTGGAGTCACTCGGCAGAGATTACGACGAAGAGGAGCTTTCTTTATATAAAAATGATCCTGACAAAATTTACTTTGCAGCGGTAGGTGAAGAAGTCGATTTTGAAGATATTTCCGAACCTACTAATGAGTACGAACTTGAATGGTTCTTGGATAGCGAAGAATGGCCTTCAAAAAAAATTGTGGCGCAAAATAAGACAAGTTTTTCTTACAAGTTTGAAACTCCAGGCCTTTATAGAGTGAGCCTGAAAAGAGATGACAACCAGACTTCTACTAAGTTTGTCAGAGTGCTCGATAAGACTGTGGGTTCTGCTTCTGTTGATAATGGGGCTTCCGCCCAAAATGATCTTGGTACAACAGGGGACATTGGCAACTTTGAGGTTTTTGATTTTAGCATTAGTAATCCCAAGCCTGCAAAATGGGAGGCTATCGTTTTAGAGGATATTTCTAGGACGGAAGAAGAAATAACTAAAAGGTTATGGGATTTTGGGGATGGTACAATTATCCCTACAAAAGGAACCAAGGTAAAGTACTCTTATGATAGAGCTGGTGTTTATGAGGTAAAATTGTGCGTCAACCTTACCAATAATTGCAAAAGAAAAAGAATAATTGTAACTGAAATAGGGGAGTCTTCCCCTAGTGTAATTGCTGAGAATATTAGTATTGACGAAGAGAATGCACTTTTGGCGGAAGCCAATATGGCTGGTCCCAAAACATATGACACTAAGAAATCGTCAACCCCAGTAAAAAGAGATAATTTCAGTGCTCCATCAAGTGAAGTCGAGACAGAAAGAGAAATCAGAAATGTTGAAGTTGTTTTGCAAAATGTAAGTTTCGATTTGCCTGAAAAAGTCAAGGCTGGATTGCCTGTGCGTATAAAAGATAAGTCTTTTCCTGACGAGGCTATCCGCTCAAGATCCTGGTATATCGACGGAGAAAAGCAGTTTTTTCATCAAAGAACTGTAAACCATATATTTGATACGCCTGGCACATATGAGATTAAAATGTGCCTCAACAAAAAAGCGGATCTATGTATGGTCCGGACGATAAACGTGTACCAAAACAAGGTTGAAAAGGAAGTGGAGGAAGTCTTCGCAGCCGTAGAGAAAGTCGAGACTGTAAAACCTATAACTTACATCCCTATCAAATCTAAACCTTCCAAAGGTTTTATGTGCCAATCATACGGCAAGGCAGGTTTGAAAAGTAAGTACAAGTGTACAACCGACAAAGAATTTTATTATGGCAACGCAATTGTGAATATTGTAGCTAATAGTGATCTAGAACTTCAAAATGCTGAAATTTATGGTGATGTAGATGGATACATGGATGTTTTCCTTTTAGATGATAAATTCGTAGAACTTGGACGAATTAAGAACGTACAAGTTTTACCTGGATATTCAACTATTGAATTTGGCGATTTAGCTTTTACGCTAGAGAAAGGTAAGGCTTACAGCATTTTGTTGAAGCCCAAAAGTACAAGAAAAAAGAAGATTGGACTAGAAAATGCAGCTGGTTGCCAAGTACCTATTTACAATAATCAAGATTTAACTGTTGATTATCAAGGGAAAGCATTTGTGATGTATGACATAAAATACTGCTTGTAGTTATTTTGCTAATTAAAATGATGAGCCCCCATTATTTTACTTAAAGTCTTACAAAGAATCTAAAAATGCTGTATATTCGCTTTTGAAGATATCTTCGAGAATAAACCAAATGAAAATGAATTTAAAACTTAATGTAACTATTAAGACCCTATCTCTATTAAGTGTAGTCCTTACAATCTTATTTGTTACTTCTTGTAAGTCAGACAAAAGCTCTGCAAATCCGGCGGAATTGTTTGATGGTCCTAGTGTTATTAATTTCTTAGTAAACAGCGAGCAGATTCCTAACCAAGATAGGATCAACAAAGATTTTACGATGGGCGAGTATCGTGAAGATCGTATGAATAAAGATCATGTGATGTATGTTCCGATTTACGATACGATATATTTTAAAGACATCAGTCAATTTAAAGGAGATGCACCAGGTAAAAGAAGGTGGTATCTTGATGAAGAAGAACTTAAATCCAACAATAAGGAAGTTGCCTTCTACAGTGAAGAGGTTGGTCCTGCAATTGTGACGATGAAATTTGATGATTTCAATTATGTTATGAAGGGGATTTTCTTCACTGATGCATTTGATGTGAGTGACCCTGAAGCTGAGGAAGAGATAGCAGCAACTGATGAAACAGGAGATACTGAAGAGTCTTTTACAATGATGAGTGAAGATGAAATTGTAGCTGATGATGACGTGTACGATTCAAGAAGGACTGATTCAAAACCAATTGCTGAGACAAAACCTGCTGTTAAAGAACAAACCACTTCCTACAAACCGCAGACGCAGAAAGCAGTTGAACCAAAGACTACAAGACCAGCTGTTAGTAAGCCTATCGTTCAAGCTCCGCCTAAACCTGTCGAAATAAAGACAGTTGATTTTACTGTTTCTAAATTAGTTGTAGAGACTGGGGAGTCAATTTCTTTCAAAGACAATAGTTTTCCGGCTGAGGCTGTAAAGAATCAAGTATGGGATTGGGGTGATGGAAATACCATGGCTGTGAGAAGAGGTGCTGTAAAGTATTCTTACCTGAATCCAGGGACTTACACAGTTAAACTATGCCTTAATTACAGTAGTAACTGTGCTTCAAAAAAAATAACGGTAAAAAAAGCTGCTGTAGAAATTATAGCCGCTCCTGAGCCTAAGAAAGAAGTTGTCAAGGTAGAGGAAAAGCCAAAACCAACTGTTTCAAGGGTAGGTATTAGCGCAGCATCGACTACCTTGGAAGGTAAACCAATTGAAATTAAAGACGAAACTTATCCTGCTGAGGCTGTTGTTTCTCGTGCGTGGTACATCAATGGTGAAAAATCAAATCTGACAAACAAGAGATTTAGCAAGACATTCCAGAAAGCAGGAAGTTACACTATTAAATTGTGTGTTAATGGCAGTTCAACTTTATGTAACACTAAAGTGATTACTGTTTCTGAAAAACCGAAACCAAAACCTGTAGTTGTAGAAAAGAAAGTAAACAAGCCAACCAGCGCTCCAGCCTCTGCACCAGCAGAAGACAATTCGGAGTTCTTTGCAATGGAGGCTTCAAGATCTGGACTTAGATCATCACAGAGATGCCCTGATAGCGATGTCGAGTTTTTTCAAGGTGCATCAGAACTTACTCTCAGTCCTACCGTGAGGATGGAGCTAATGAATGCAAGAATCTATGGACAGAAAGTTGCATTAGCAAAGGTAACATTGGTCGCAATGGATGGCAGTTTCACAAGAACAATAAATAAGGTTCAAATTTTGCCTGGCCCAAGTACGATAGAGTTTGGCGATTTGGGTGTGATCTTGCAAGCTGGTAAGAAATACAAATTAAAAATAGAACCTATGTCTTCGTCAGAAGATCTTGCTCTAGAGAATGGAGGTAAATGTAATACTTCATTTGCAGCAGATAATAGGTTGGCTGTGTCATATAAAGACAATGTAATGACTTTGTTCGATATAAAATTCGGATTTTAGACTATTGAGGCACCCATAAAAAACTAAACTAACCTAAAATAATTGAAAATGAGAAGAACTTTACAAGGTTTGACTTTTTTGGCTGTATCCTTAATTTTTGGATTTCAAGCTGCGAGTGCGCAATGCACTACTATAACTACAAGCGATAATTTGTGCCCAGGTAGTATGGTGACTTTCACAGGTGGTTGTACAGGGACTGTTACAGATTGGTCATGGGATGATGGCACAGATAGCGGAACGTCTACAGACGAGATGTTAACAGTAATGCTTGGTATTGCAGATATCACAATATCTGTAGGAGATGCAGGTGACGGTAGTACTTCCTATACTGAAACTTTTTCTTTATTAGGTTCTCCTTCTGCAACATTTACTGCGAATACTAATGCAGCATGCTTAAATGACGCACAACCTGTCCTTACCTTTACTGGATCTGGGGGAAGTAATCCATATCTTTTCACGTACAATATTAATGGTGGAGCAGACATGGTTCTGGATAGTGATCCTGGTAACAATAGTACAGAAGATCTTGATGTCCCTACAACTACTGCAGGTTCATTTATTTATACTTTGACCTCTGTTTCTGATCAGAACGGTTGTTCCACAGAAATAACCACACAAACAGAGACAATCACAATAAATCCTCTGCCCGATGTCACTGTTCCTTCAATGGACACTGTTGTAAATTACTGCGCAGGTTCAACGGTTCCTACAATTAGTTTTAATTTAACAGGTGAAAGTCCATATTCAGTTACATACACTATTGATGGCTCACCTACAACTGTGAATAATGTAACTAGCCCGTTCACTATTGGTAGCCCGGTACCAGGAGTTTATATTATTACTAATGTAACCGATAGTAACTCCTGTAGTACCGGAGGTGGTTTTGCTAGTAATAGTATAACAGTAGTAGAAAACCCTGCACCTGCTGTGACAGATCCATCTACTGATGAAACAGAAAACTATTGCCAAGGGGCAACAGCCCCTACTATAGAATTTATCTTAAGTGGCACAGGCCCTTATTCAATTACATACACTCTTGATGGTTCACCGACAACAGTAACTAATGCTAGTAGCCCATTTGCTATAGGAAGCGCCGTACCAGGAGTTTATCAAATTACATCGATAACAGATGCGAATGGTTGTTCAACTACCGGAGGATATATGAGTAATACCATAACTGTTGTAGAAGACCCTACACCGGACGTAACTGCCCCTGTAGTAGACGAAGTAGTGAATTATTGCGCAGGCTCGGCAGCCCCTACGATCAGTTTCGATCTAGGTGGGACTGGACCGTTTGATGTAACGTATACAGTAAATGGAACTAATCCAACAACAGTCAATGGAACAACGACGCCATTTACAATTAGCAGTGCATCTCCTGGTATATATATCATTACGTCAGTTACCGATGCAACCACATGTTCGACAGTTGGCGGCTATATGAGTAATAGTATAACTGTAGTAGAAAATAGTACGCCAGAGGTTACTGATCCCACAACAGATGAAACAGTCAACTATTGTGTAGGCTCAGCAGCTCCTACTATCAGTTTCGATATTAGTGGAACTGGACCGTTTGATCTTACCTACACAATAGATGGAATGAATCCTACAACAGTGAATAACACTACAAGTCCTTTTACAATAGGAAGTGCTGCTCCAGGTGAATATCAAATTACTTCGATAAGTGATGATAGTAATAATTGTGCAACCGCTCCAGGTTATGAGAGTTCTACTATCACTGTCGTAGAAAATTCAATACCAGTAGTTACTATGCCTGCTACAGATATAGATGTTAACTACTGTCAAGGAGACGCAGTGCCTAATATACAGTTTGATTTTACTGGTAATGGACCTTTCAGTGTAACTTATACAATTGATGGTGGAACCCCCATCACTTCAACAAATATAAATAGCCCATTGATAATTACGAGTCCTAGTCCAGGAGAATACGTGATTACTGATATTACAGATATGAATGCCTGCTCGACCGCTCCAGGTTTTGAGAGCAGCAGTATTACAGTTATTGAAGATCCTGCACCTACACCAACAATCGTAATTTCACCTAACCAATCCAGTTTTTGCGAGGGATCGGTTTTTGCTTTATCAGTAAGTGGGTTAGTAGGAAATCCAAATGATTACACGTATGCATGGGACTTGGCAGATGGAACAACATCTGCTAGTCAAGTTATTACTGTTAACAATGCAGACTTAGATGATGATGGTACGTATTCTCTAATAGTAACTGACAATGGATCTATGTGTACCGCAGAAGTAAGTGTTGATATTACGATCAATGAACTGCCAAATGTTTCTTTAGGGGCTGAAGGGCCGTTTTGTCTCGACGATGATCCAATAGATTTATCTGGTAGTCCTGCAGGAGGAACATTCTCAGGGGTGGGAATCACCGATATGACTGCAGGTACGTTTAATCCCTCTATTGCTGGAGTTGGAACACATACTATAACCTATACGTATGAGGACGGGAATTTATGTGAGGATTCTGATATGATTGACATTGTTGTTTATCCAATTCCAACACTTACCTTAGATAGCGTAGATTGTGCGCTAGATCTGCAGACTTACACTGTTTTTTTTACATCGGATGGCACAGTTACAAGTTCTGTTGGTACTGTTGTTGGCAGTACAGTTGTTGGAGTTCCTGCAGGTGTTGACGTCACAATTACAGCTACTTCAGTTGATAATTGTACTTCTATAATTGATGTATCAGCTCCTAATTGTACTTGTCCAACAATTCCGCCTCCTGTTAGTGGGGGTGACGAAGAAATTTGTTTTGGAGACACTAATCCCATGCTATCGGTAACTGCAGGTCCAGGCCTTAGTGCAAATTGGTATTTAGAAGCACAAAGTGGAGGTACGATTTTACTTGATGGTGATGGCACTCTAACTTATGAACCTGAAGTGACTGCTGCAGCCGTGTATACTTATTGGGTGGAGACATTTGATCCAATTAGTGATTGTGTAAGTACCACAAGGACACCTGTACAATTCACAATATTTGCACTGCCTACAGTTAGTATTTCTGCAGCCGGGCCATATTGTATTGATGGAGCAGCAGAAAATTTAGTAGGAAGCCCCACGGGTGGGACATTTAGTGGCCCTGGTATTACAAATAGTGTCATGGGAACTTTTAACCCTGCGACAGCAGGAGTGGGAACTCACACTATTACCTATACCTTTACAGATTTAAATACTTGTGTAAATAGCACTACTATAGACATCATTGTGAATGCATTACCAACAGTCGGTCTCGCTGCAGCAGGTCCTTTTTGTGTTGATGCTGGTCCCACGGACTTAGTAGGCTCGCCGGCAGGTGGAACATTTGCAGGAGATGGAATAGTTAACGGAAACAATGGAACTTTTGACCCTGCTAGTGCTGGAGTTGGAACCCACACAATAACCTATACCTTCCAAGATGGAAATGGATGTGTGAATACTGATATGACAGACGTCGTTGTTAAGCCGTTGCCCACGCTCACCATTTTAGATAAAGAATGTTCAGCTGATTTAGAAACGTATTCAATCACTTTTAACTCGAATGGTACTGTAAGTTCTTCACACGGCGATGTAAATAATATCACAGGGATTGTCTCTAACATTCCTGTGGAGATACTACTGGTGACATTGACGTCTGTTTTAGATGACTGTGTAACAATAGAGGAAGTAATCGCACCAAATTGTGAATGCCCTCCTCTTGACCCTCCAACAAGTAATGGAGATGCAGCAATTTGCTTTGGGGATGAAAACCCTACACTTTCCGTCACGACATCAGGAAGCAACATAAGTGCAAACTGGTATGATAATTCTGGAACTCTTCTTACTGGCGAAGGCGGTGCTTTAACTTATACACCTATCGTGACCTCTCCGGATATATACACGTACTCAGTTGAAGCTCTTGACACTGACAGTGATTGTGTTAGTCAAGGCGTGGAGTTAGTAACCTTCACAATCTATGCTCTTCCTGTTCCCAACATTACACCAGACAATCCAGTGATCTGTGAGAATACAACGGTGGTTTTGGATGCAGGAGATTATGAGGAATGGTTATGGAATGACAACAGTACAGATCAGACTTTGGAAGTCTCACTACCTGGAAATTATACCGTGATTGTAACAGATGAAAATGAATGTACGGGTGTTGATCAAGTTACTGTAGGACTAAATCCATTACCATTTGTGAGTTTGCCGAATGCAGATTTAGTTGTTGAATACTGCGAAAATGAAACTGCCCCGAATATAGAATTTGTCTTGTCAGGTACAGGTCCTTTTAATGTACAATACACAATTGATGGTGTACCAGCTCCAGAAGAAACTGGAATTGTTGATAAATTGGTTATTACAGAACCAGGACCTGGAGAATATCAAGTCGTTTCCATTTCAGATAATTTATGCTCCACCTCGTCTGGTTATGAGAGTAGTATAATAGAAGTTAAGGAAAACCCAGAACCATCATTTAACATAATAAAGACTCCAGTAAACAATGATATCGTATGTGAAGGAGCTGATTTTGAGCTTAGTACTGACTTAGTAGGCGGCGGATTTACATATAGCTGGAGTACCCCTCTAGGAAATTTTGCTACCGAGACTATAGAATTTGATGATGTGACTACTGCGGCTTCAGGTATTTACTCACTGACAGTTTCTGATAATACCGCTACCCAGTGTATGTCTGTTGAAACTTTTGAGGTAAATGTATCAGTTGTTGCTGGTTCAATTGAAACTAACACTGATCAGACTCAGATATGTTTGGGTGAATCTATCATCTTGATAGCAGAAAATGTACCAGGAGAAGATGGTGTAACGTGGTTAAATGGTGTTCCAGCTGGAGAAGAGAATGAAGTTACTGTGGAGGTATCACCAACTGTTACAACAACCTATGACGCGATATTGAGAAATAGCGACGGATGTGAAAGAAGTGAAAGTATTACAATTACAGTCACTGCACTCCCTACCCCTGCAATTTCAAGTGATGTAGCATCTTACTGTAATGGGTCCGAAGTTACCTTGGAAACCTTGGCAGATTATGACAATTATAATTGGAGTACAGGCCAAGAAGATTCCGAAATAACTTTTAACGCCAACTCGAATGAAACAACTTATGAAGTTACAGTAACAGATGAAAACGGCTGTACTGGAATTGATGATATCATGCTGGATATCAAACTTAATCCTAGCGTTGGAATTTCTACAGATGTAGTAAATTTACCAGCAGGAACAACAGCTGATTTCCAAGCAAAAGACGCCGAAACAGACTTAGATTGTGGTATTCAGGACTACGAATGGTATGTCAATGGAACTATACAGCAAGGTGGACCGTCAGCAGATTTTTCTTATACTTTTAATGTAGAAGGAGAAATTGACGTATGTGTGGTTTTAGTGGATGATTGCGGCTGTAGATCACAAGAAATTTGCCAAACAATGGTAATCTTTGAAAATGGTCAGTGTTCTGTAGGTTTTACTAAGTTAGGTAATATATGTTTAGATGAAGAAAGCGGCATAAGTGCTATTCCTATGCCTGGAACTGTAGATGGAGCGAATTTACCCACAGAAGGCTGGTTCGTACTTGAAGGCGAAGTACTTGATGAAACTTTTAAAGCGACCATGTTGAATGTTGAAATAGGAGAACCTGGCAGAAGGTTTATAGTTCGTCACATAGGATTTTTAGATAAACCATTCGCTAAGCAAGATAAATTTTTAGATACGATTACAGTCGAGTTTAAGAATCCTGTTGATTATGAATATGAATTCTACTATGATTTTGGAAATTGTGAGAAGACATCAAGCCCAAGAATTGCATCTGTTCAGCAGACTCCGTCTTTTTCTGAAATAATAATTGATGAACAGGCATGTTTTGGCGAAAGCCCTAGAATAGAGTTTGTTCTCCCTGATGATGTTCAAGATTTTAGATTGACTTACAGTGTTAATGGAGGATCTGATGTTAATAAGGACTTCAATGGTGGTGCTGACTTTATTCAGTTTACTAACCCTACGACAGACCTAGAAATTAATTTTAATCAATTAACCAACTTTAATCCTGGCGAAGTTCTTGTTGCGACCGGTTGCACAAGTGACGATATTGATCCTTCAAATTTTGTGATAGAGGTATTACCTGAGCTTACATACACAGTGGAAGATCAATGTAACGATGAGCTCACTATGATTCAATACACAATCACTCTGGACGGAGGAACTGGTGACTTTTCATTAAATGGTCAGAATGTGGTAGGAAATGAGTTCGAAACACCATTCTTCGAAAGTGGACAAAGCCAATCTTATACTCTTATCGATGAGGGATGTGATGAAGACAATTCAGAACTTATTACCTTGTCTAATTCTTGTGAAACTTGCGTGCTTTTTGAACCATTGGTCGCGGAGCAAGAAATCATAGTAGATGGTGATCAAAATGTTTGCGAAAGTGATCTTGCTACTTTCAGCCTAAGTAAAGCTCCTGACATTTTAGACAATCAAATTGTTGTTTATGCGATTTTATCCTCCCCTTCCAATCTGTATGATGAAGATCTCGTGATAATAGATAGTTTAACTGCAGACCCTACTGTTTTTGAATTTGATATAAACAGCAGCCCTGAACTTGTGGTAGGAACTGAGTATTATATCACCGCTTTTATTTTTACAAAGCAAGCGACAGGGTTCAAGGTTGATGGTGCATGTGCTGGTTTAAATCCTAAGTCACTTATCTTTTACGGTAATCCAGACGCTAGTATTGAAAATCTAGAGGATGATTTGGATATTTGTAAAAATGAGATAGATTTTCAGCTAGGAATTGATAACAACGTAACCTCGAGTACATTAACCGCTAATAGTCCCAATGTCAATATTGTGTATATAGAAGGTGATACTAGAGCATTAATAAATATTGGAGACGTAACTGAAACCGAGCTTATCATTACCTTAAATCAGTCTAATTCATATTCAACAAGTACAGGCACATTAACTTGTTCAGATCAGTCAGATATTACTCTGAACGTGTTGGATAGATTTGCCCCTCCTAAGGACACAATTATTCAATGGCCTGATTTCATGTATGCATATACTGTTGAGGGACTATGCTACCAATGGGGACTTAATGATGCTGAAATCGAAGGTGAAACAACAAGATTTTTGATTCGTGATGAAGCACTTGCTGAAGGCGATGTACTTTGGATTAACGCATGGGATTGTGATGATACCTTGTTAGAATGTGTTACAACAATTTACTTTAACGCTACAGGCCCTCCAGGGTTTCAAGTGGAGCCATCTACTACCATAGATTATAACTTGTATCCTAACCCTACAGGTGGCATATTCACATTAGAATTGGATGGCTTCCCAACGGGGAATTTCAATGCTAATGTAATTAGTTCTACAGGTCAATTATTGAATTCGGTTAGTTTCACTAAGGAATCAATTTTGCATAATCAGGAGATCAATGTGGAAGAATTAGTTAATGGCTTATACATACTTCAAGTAGTAGGTGAAAATGACGAAAGTCAATTTATAAAGTTTATTAAAAATTAATACACTGAAACGAAATTTAATCCTTGTATTTATGATTTGTCTTTTTATTTCTTGTACTCAATACCAGCGAGTGAGTTATTCCGACTCTTCCCAGCAAGGTAATGTTGAGTATCAAGCGAAGATAGAAAAGTACAAAGCAGCAAATAAAAGAATCTTATACAATGCTTACTTGGCCTATATTGAATCGGCTGATTTGACGGATAAAGCAGGTAAGGTGACGGAAGAGTCAATATGGAATTTCAAGCAACAATTTGAACCAGGAGCAAAAATTGTAAATGATATACAATTGTATCCACCTGAAAAAAAAGAAACGATTGACGCCAGCTTTTATGCAGATTTGGTAGCTACCTTTATGCCAAGAAAAGGAGTGGTAACTAAATTTGATAAACCAGACATTAATACTTTTTTTGGTGGTACAGGTGATCAGTTTCTTCCCAGGGTTGATGATGCTGATGAGAATGACGAAATATTCTTTTATACATATGAAACTATTAAGAAAAACTTCAATATACTTAATAAAAACAATCAAGTGCTATACTATGAGGAACCGATAGAATACCCTATTGTGATCACTTTCCGAATCTCTATAAAGAATCAGTCTGCTGAAATCGTTTCTATTTTGCCTCAGAAAAATTAAAAAACCATAGAATGAAAATTTTTACTACTAACACTAAACTACTTTTTATTTTAGGCTTTCTTCTGACAGGTATTTTGGGTCAAGCCCAAATAAAAGTCTATACAGAAGGATCTTATATAAAGGCCGAAATAACTGAAGAGCAGAAGGAAGAGTTGATGCAATCGTGCACAGATCTAATAAATCAATACGCAACAGTTGCTACTTTTCGCGATGATAATAATCAGTTTTCTGATGATTCTTATACGGAATTTGTGAGTTTGTTTTCAGGGTCTGCAGAGGTCTACGATGACCTTTCTAAGAAAGACGCACAGAATATTAATTATGCTTCTTATGCTGATAAGGTTTTTCAATATATGCAAGGAACAGGGGTGAAGTTTGAGTTGAATGAAACTTACCTTGACGAAATAACTTATGATTCAAGTGGATTTTATATTGTTCAAATTTCATTTGAAAAAATTATGTATAATGGCTTAGATGAAAATAATTCAATTGTTAGCTATCCAAATAATGGGAAAGCAGTTGACTTGAAAATGAAGATCGAAGTTCCTGAATATGATCTGTCAGCTGCTTCTATAGTGGGAGTACTTGGAGAAGCAGCTAAGGTAAAGGTGGAGTCCGCATCAATGATCTCTGCTGATTTTAACTACCACCTGGGGAATATCAGCAAAACTGCTACAAACTTGTCACCAGGCTGGAGCGATAATCTTCCTGTAGCCTATAATTCTTATGGTGTCGATGTTGTGTATAGACGTAGTTTAAATAACAAAAAATCGCTTTACCTACTTGCAGGGATTTCTGCATCTTTTAACAATTTCACCTCAATGATCAACAATTATAGAGGTGAGTTTCCTTCAATTTTGAATATAGATAACGGTGGTAATGGAGTAGCAGCAGATGGCACTCCGCAGCCTGGGACTCAGGCCTCGATTCTTAAGATTTCTGAGAGAGGAGAGAATTCTTTGGTTGAGCAGCTTCAAGTCATTGATATTCAGATACCACTAGGAGTCAGTTTGAGAATCTTGGAAGCGTATAATTACGATCTGTTTTTAGATATAGCAGGTGTTCCTACCTATATAATTAATTCTTCTGGACAATATGAAGGAAATCTTTCCTTGGAGAATTTACCTGTTGATCGAAGCGACTTCTCCGAATTATTTGTTGAAAATATTTTTGACAATTTCGGTAACAATTCATACACATCTGTAGAAAACTATGATGAGGAATTAGTGGAAACAGCTAGCAATTTTAGTGCAGCTGTACAGGTGACTCCGTTGTTTCACTATAAGTTCAATTTTAATATGGCCTTGGAACTTGGCTTGAATGTTAGTTACAATTTCCTTCCGTATTTTCAAAACGAAACAAATCACTTAGGTCCAGAGCGTGTAGAATTAGCTGAGTTGACGGCCATTAGTGGTGCACAAAACCCTAGTATATTACAAAATAATTACAGAAACGTAGGAATTTTAAGATATGGTGCTAGAATTGGCATCGTTTTCAAGCTATAAAAGCAGAAAAACAACAAATCGCAATTTAATACCTTGGAAAATTGAGTGATGTTGATATTTTTTTATAAAATTAAGGATAAAATAAAAGAATGATGATGAGATTTATACTGTCCGCCATAGTGATATTGATGTTTGTTTCAATGAGCGAAGCTCAAAAACTTGAAGGTAAACCAGTAGAGTACGAAAGTCCAAAAGATTTTTATGATGATGAATATAGTGATCAATTAATAGAATTTATCACGAAAAAGCATAAAAGATCTGATGAAACCCCATGGATTGTAATTAGCGATAGAGAAGGCAACAAAGCGTACGAAAAGCCAGATGAAAATTCCACGGTTACTAACACAGTGAATTTCAAAGATTGGTTTTTTGTAATTGATAGTAACAAAGACTGGGTAAAAGTTGTAAAGGCGCGACGTAGTGGTGGACTAAAGGTAAAAGCTATTCAGCAAGATATTGGTTGGATGCCAAAGAAAAACCTGGTGCTTTGGACGAATTCCTTGATAGATCCTAAGTCACTTATTCATAGAAAGATATTCCTGTTAAATAAAGTACAGGATATGGATAATATTTTGAAATCCAATAATAAAGAGGTTGTAAAGATTTATAAAAGCCCTAATGGAGCAAAGACGATTGGTAGCAAGACAATTTATGAATTCTACTTTGTTTATAAGAGAGAAAACGGTAGACTATTGATCGGTAAAGACAGTAGATTGACAACTAATTCACTTGAATCGACTTTGATAGGCTGGGTACGTGAGGCGAGAGCTTCTAAATGGAATACAAGGATTGCTCTTGAACCTAATTTTTCAGATGCCGCTTTTAATGAACGTAAAAATGACATGTCCAAGCGTGTTGTTGGGTTTATGGATCCGGGTGGAGCCATGGCATATGCAAACTCTGGGAAAATAATTGAGGACAAGGTACTTTGGAATAATGACCCAATTACAAGGAACCCGTCTGAGTTGGCTAGTGATGGAAGAAGATTACGGGGTGAAGTTGTGAGATTCCCTATGATAGACAATAATGATAAATATTTCCGTACGGGTGCGATTGCCGAAGTTACCACTCAGTCAATGATGGACCTAGTGCAAAGTGAGATAGATGAGGTAAAATGGGCTACTATAACTTCTGATGTTGAAGAGAATAACAAGAAAAGAGAGTTTTTTAATGTTATGTTTCTAATCGAAGGCACACGTTCCATGTATAATTACAAGCAAGCGATTATTAATGCAATGGATAACTTAGAAACAAAGTTTCCTGACAATGTAAAATTGAAGTACGGAGTTTCTGTCTACAGAGATTCCCCTGAAAAGGAAGTTAACAAGTTGTTCGAAATGCAAGAGCTTACTCAAGACAA
>CALBVQ010000042.1 GCA_937969485.1 uncultured Saprospiraceae bacterium
CGGTGAGCATCAAAAGAGCTGGACGTTCCCATTATCGAAGCAGTTTCAGCTCGTAATAGATATCTTAATGCATATTTCGGGTTAAATCAAGTACAAGGCAGAAAACGCAAGGATAGCCTTAGCTATCATGAGTATTTCTAAAGAAGTAATTGCTTTTATAAACTTGAAAATATGCGAAATTCTAAAACAGAATTGGTATTACTAATAAATTTGGTGACAATGCAAAGAGAATGGGAGCTCAACAGTTCTCTTGAAGCGCAGGCGTGGTCACGACCAAGGGGAGCATCAACAGAGCTGGACGTTCCATTATCGAGGCAGTTTCAGCTCGTAATAGATATCTTAATACATATTACGGGATTAACCCGTGAGACAAAAAATCTTCTCTTTTTTTAGGTGCAGACACAAAAAAACCAGTGAAGTAAAACTCCACTGGCCCGATTGTTTTTATTGGATATTCTTTAGCTAAATAACCATATTTATTTTATTAGGGATTTGGTAATTAATTACTCTCCAAGTCAACGTAAAATTGTTGAAGATTCATAGTTGACTATGAAAAGTAAAATTACTACTTATTGATTTTTACCTCAATTCTTCTGTTTTGAGCTTTACCATCTGCAGTATCATTTCCTGCAACAGGCATAGTCTCACCATATCCTTTTGTAGAAATTCTTTCACCTTCGATTGACTTATTCATTAATCTAGCCTTAACAGCATCTGCTCTGTTTTGAGACAAGGTAAGATTAGCCGCATCATCACCGTCAGAATCTGTATGTCCTTCAATTGTGATAGTCACTTCAGGATAGGCAGTCAAGATAGCTGCTAGGTTATCAATTTCAGTCATTGATTCTGCCTTAATCTGAGCTGAACCACTATTGAAATTCAAGTTATTGAAACGGAAAGTTGCATCTCCTGATCCATCACCACTGATGAATTCTCTCATTTGAGATCCTACAGAACCTGCTGCAAATGTAATTCCATCTAAAGCTTTTAACCCTGCTTCATTAACTTTACCAAGCATGTTCATAGCACCAGTTGCAACTCCTTCTGCACCGTCTGCAATTGCTCCTCCTGCTGCTTTTGCACCATCGGCAATTGCGCCACCAGCATCCTTGGTCATCTCACCTGCCTTAGCTGCCATTCCTTTTGCTCCATCAGCTGTACTTTCCATCGTAGAACCTACCGCATCTCCTATTGCTGTGTCTTTACACATGCTTGTTTGGCTTAACAAGTAAGCACCTGCAGCAGCTAATAAAGCTAGGATTAACCATTTGAAGATTCCTCCACCAGATTTTTTAACAGTATCTGCAGAAGACTTGATTGCTCCTGTAGCAGCTCCCACTGCTTTTCCACCAGTATTTGCCACGCCACTTGCAACATTCTTGGCAGCACCTGCAGCACCTGCAGCAGCTCCCATTGCAGCAGCACCTGCACCAGCAGCAAGATCTTTAGCACCTCCTACAGCACCTGTAGCTAGGTCTTTAGCTCCTCCTACTGCATCAGTAGCTAAATCTTTAGCTCCACCCAATGCGTCTGTAGCCATATCTTTTATTCCTCCCAACATGCCTCCAAGGCCTAATAAAGAGCCCATACCTGCTGGCATAGCTTTAGATACGATATCCTTTTGATCGCTTAATAAACTAGTGAAGCCACTAAGTCCTAAACCATCATCACTTATTTTTTTACTTAGTCCACCAGCTAGAAATGGTGTAATCATGCTAAATAATGACATTGCAGAACCACTCTTGATTCCTCCTAGTTTACTAATCATGTCGACAGCTCCACCTAATTTATCTCCCATAAGAGATCCTACAAGGCCACTTCCCATATTCATGAGAGAAGAAGGGCTATCATCATTCGCACCTGAAAGCATAGATCCCACATTTCCCAAGATTCCCGGATCAACTCCTTTCACCATATCGAAAATTTTCGAAGCTCCACCTTCTTCTGTTCCTTTTCCTATGATAGAACCGAGTACAGTTGGTAGAATTCCTCCCATCGCTTTTGTAATTCCTCCTTCGCTTTCCCCTAACATTTCAGCGGCTTTAGAAGTAAGTTGACCAGCTACCTGATCTTTAACCATGTCTAGTAAATTAAATGACATACTACGTTGTGTTTTGCGCATCTTGCGATGCCTTGAATTAAGATTAATATTGTTAGTTTATGACTCAGATCCACAAATAAAGTATAGCGAACTACAAATTTTCGAAGACCTGATTCGTTCAAATCTATTAAAAATTCTATGTTCGCCCTTGTATTTCTACGAGTTTAAAATGTTAATTTTACATATGTTTTCTACTTGATATGTGTTACAACTTGTAAGCCATGCATTTAATCTTTTTTGAGATCTATCTTCAAATTGTGACTTCTAGTCAAGAAGACAGCTCGAAGCGGTCGAAACTGCTAAGAATCTTTGAATCTATTCTCGATAAGGCGCTAATTGACGAGTCAATTCAGTTTACTTCTCTTTTCGCCAAACTTAGTTACCTAGGTGAAAAATATGATTTTTCTGGCATGTTTAGATATGAACTACATCAGCTTAGAAAACTACTCGAAAATAGAACTGAATCAGTCGATGGGCAGATTTTTCACCTGTTAAAGTACCTCATTCCACAACTTTGCCAAAGGTGTTTTCAAACTAAAATCCCTACAGACGTTTTGGCCATTATGCCGTCTGAATCTGGCGTGACTTTTCGAAAGAGAGAAATTAGCAAATTCGTCCCTAATCTGAAATTCTATTGTATTGACATTGATAAAGAACAGGGTATCCTAATGGGCTTTTCTTCTGATTCTGCAAGTGAAAAAATTACAGTGGATTATCGTCTGCAGGATCGAAACATTCAATTTGCAGACGGAATAAATAGGATTGAGAATTTACCTGTACTCATGCAACTCATAGAAGTAGAAATCTCAATGGACGAAATTTATCGACCCGCGACTATCATTGTAGAGCCTGATTTTCTGCTCGATTCAACAGCCATAGCTAGTTGCTTTAATAACAAAAGTAAATCTCTCATTTCCTATACTTTGAAGAAGTTTCTTCCCATGACACGTTCGAAAGCACTTCTTATGGGAAATATGGCCAATTATTTTCTTGATCGACTTGTTCACCAGCCGAAGCTTAGCTTTACTGAAATTCTTCCCGAACTCTTTTCTAATGATCCGCTTGGATTTACAGTGCTTTCAGATAGCGAAGTCCAAAGCTTTGTTAGTGATATGAAGAAACATTTTACTAATATTCAGCATACTGTTATACATACCTTTCCCAAAGAAGATATTGATCTACAAAAAGTCTATTTAGAGCCGAGTTTTATTAGCCCTGTTTATGGATTGCAAGGGCGTCTTGATCTACTTAAACCGGATAAATCTCAACCTAAGATAGTAGAGCTAAAGTCGGGCGGTATCTACCAGCCCAATGCATATGGAGTAAATAGTCCTCACTATATCCAAACTCTCATGTACGATCTGCTAATTCGTTCTACGTTTAACAGGGTGGAACCTAAAAATTACATTCTTTACAGTAAGGAGAAAGATAAGCCACTTCGACTTGCTCCTAGGATTGTTGCTCAACAAAAAGAAGCACTTCAAGTCCGAAATGACCTGCTAGGAATAGAAAATCAGTTAGGCACAGCGGATTCTACGCCAGGATTTTTCGAAAATATTAATACCCTCCAGTATCCTAAGATGAAAGGCTTCGAAAAGCGCGATATTGAACGTTTTGAGAAAGTGTGGAGCGGGTTGGATGCACTAGAAAAAATGTATTTTCGCTCCTTCGTTGCATTCATCGCGCGTGAGCACAAATTGTCAAAAATAGGGGAGTACGGTCAAGATAAACGGAACGGCTTAGCGGGACTTTGGCTAGATAGTATCGAAGAAAAATGTGAACAATTTTCAATGCTCAAGATGCTAGAAATTGATGATAATCAGGCTGATCAACCACAGCCTACCATTCGCCTCAAACACTCACCCGATACTAATAAAATCTGTAATTTTAGAAAAGGGGATATTCTCGTTCTTTACCCTTTGGGCAAGGGAACCGCAAGCCCACAGAAAAATCAAATTTTCAAATGTAACGCCATCGATATTCAAGCGGATCATATTACTGTCAGCCTCCGTGGAATTCAGAAAAATTTTCAAATTTTCGATGCGAATACGTATTGGGCATTAGAGCATGACACAATGGATACCTCGTTTACAAATATGTATCGGCAATTGTTTTTATGGGCTGAAGCGCCCAAAGTTAAAAGAGAGTTGGTTGTGGGAAGAAGACTTCCTGACCAGCCCGATCGCACATCGATTGAGGCGTTGCAACAGCAGAAATTTGGTCACTTGACAGTAAATCAAAAGGAGACGCTAGAGGGCATGATTCAATCAAGGAACTACTATCTCGTCTGGGGCCCTCCAGGGACAGGTAAGACTAGTGTGTTGATATGTAAGTATATTCAATACATGATAGATCATACGGATGAAAATCTATATGTCCTTGCCTATACGAATCGAGCAGTTGATGAGCTTTGCGAATGTATTCATTCATTGGGTGAGTCTTATGTTGATACTTATGTGCGCATAGGATCAGCTTACGGCGCTAATGAAAAATATATCCCGAATTTGCTCCGATCCAAGATTAAAGGGATCACACATAGGAACAAATTAAAGGATAAGATAAAATCGCACAGGATAGTTGTGGGTACCATTGCCTCACTCGCTTCAAGACAAGTTATTTACGATTTGATTCCTGCCAAGCGCGTAGTTATTGATGAAGCTTCCCAGATTCTTGAACCTAACGTGGTGGGATTGTTGACTCGTTTTGAGCACTTTATCATGGTGGGCGATCACAAGCAACTACCAGCTGTGGTTGTGCAGAATGAGAGAAAAAGTGCTGTGCATGTTGATGAATTGCGAGAAATAGGATTGGTTGATCGTCGGAATTCCCTCTTTGAAAGGCTCTTTCATCAAGCGAAAAAGGAAGAGAAAACACATATTTATGGGCAACTGAAGATGCAAGCGCGGATGCACGAAACGATCATGCAATTCCCCAATTAGCAGTTTTATCTAGGAGGACTACAAGCGATGCCTTCAGTTGCGCGATTGACCGTCGCCGATCATAGTGCTATTCCAAGAGTCGGTTTTATTCACGCAAGTGTAATCGATGATGAAACTTTTAGTAAGACAAATCAAGCTGAAATAGATGTGATTATGAACTTACTCCCAAAGCTAGTCGCTGAAGGACATGCGCCATCCACCATAGGAATTATCACTCCATTTAGAGCGCAGATCGCTGCCATTCAAGCTGCTGTTGATGCTAATCTAGAAAACTATAATGAGGTTTCAATCGATACAGTGGAAAGATATCAGGGTAGCGCCAAAGACGTCATTGTGATTTCGTTCTGCTGCAACAGCGATTTACAATTTGAACAAATGCAGTCACTAGACAAAGATGGTGTGGATAGAAAACTAAATGTTGCCTTGACGAGAGCTAGAGAACACCTTATTCTAATCGGTGATCGATCAATTCTATCCAAGAATAGATTGTACAAAAAAATGATTGATTCTGCGACTGTAATATGATCTTCGCCCGATAATTAATTATATTTAACCCAACCAAAAAAATATGTTATGAAAACAGTTTTTACGCTAATATTCATTTTCAGTGTGTCGCTTGCTTTTGCGCAATATGGCGGAGGGGGATTCTTTGATTTATCCTATGCAACAATCGGTGAAAATTTTATTGATGAGACATCCAAGGGATTTGATAATCCGGAGATTCAGTTGAACGAAAGTGGTATCGGAATTGGTGGAAGTGGAAAATTTTTCTTCAGTAAATTCAGTGTTGGTGGTGGTGGAGGACTTGCATTCATAAGAAGTGACAGTGATCTAGTGAAAATGAATGTGGGGCATGGATATGGGACGTTCGGTTATAACTTTGTATTTGCAGAAGATATGATAGTGAATGCCTCAGCAAGATTGGGCGGTTTCGGAAATACCTTGTCAGTTGACCCTGGCGAGAATGCGAGTATGGTTTTCGGTGATCAAGCGATTTTGGATGCAGTCAGTTTTACATCCGGTAGTTTTATGTATGGAGCCGAAGTAGAAGTGTTGAGGTTAATTCCACAAGTACCTGGATTGATCTTAGGTATTTCGGGTTATTTCACTGCCCCTATAAATCTACTTACGTGGTATAATGGAGCAGGTGAGGCAGTAACTGGGTTTGAACAAGGTGAGTACACTCATTTTGGAATTATGCTCAAGATTGGTGTAGGAGGTATTAATTATTAAAAAGAACAGAATGGAGTATTATCCTAGACTTAAGGATAGTGAGTTGAAAGCACTTGAAAAAGACTTTGTTGATTTCTTAGTCGTGAATGGGATTCCTGCTGATGACTGGGTGAAAATCAAGTCAACAGATATGGAGAAAGCGGAGGGCTTGATCAGTGAATTCAGCAATGTCGTGTACGAAGCTAGCTTGCGGAAAGCAGATTATTTATTAATGGTTGATCCCAAAGTTGTGCGCTGTTTTAATTGCCTTGAGACAAGGGTGGTTATGGCTTCGCTTAGTTATACAGGTGAGGGCGACTTTGATTTTAATACAGTTGATGACCTGGCGACCTTGTTGACAGATAAGAGATATAGTTTCGAGGTGAAGATTTTAGATAAGGCTTACGCCAAAAAGAGAGAATATGAAATGTTCGACATGATTTTGAGCGGTTGTAAAATCTCTGACCAAAAAGTGTTTGAACTAATTAGCCTGTTCTGGCAACAAGCCAAAGCAAGTCAAAATTAAGAACTTCGATAGAAAAGATGGCACTAAGTCTTTTGCAACATTATTACTAACAGGTAGGGAAGTCGGGCAGACTTCGATTCTTCGCTTACAATCAGGTAAATAAATGTGATTGTTTGTCTACTTTAGAGTTTCATTAGTAAAGTACAGTTAGTCATGAGTAAGCACATTACGATTATAGCACTATGCGCTTTTTTCTTCTTATCATCTTGTAATCAGGCTGAAACAGCTAAACAAGAAATAAGTAAAGATGAACCTTCAGTCAAGGTCACTTATCCGAAGTTATTCCAGGATGTGCTTGATGCACATGGTGGAATCGATGCTTGGAATAGCATGGGTGCCTTGCAATATGACATGGTTAAAGAGGAAGGGAATGAAACACAATTAATTGATCTTAGAAATAGGAAAGTTTATTTACATACGGACAAGTGGGAGTTGGGTTTTGATGGAAAGGAAGTCTGGGTGAAGCCTGATATGGAGACTTTTGGTAGGAATTCAGCGCGGTTTTATCATAACTTGATGTTTTATTTTTATGCTATGCCGTATGTTCTAGCGGATCCGGGAGTTAATTATGACCTACGAGAAGAAATGGAAATAGGAGGAGTAAAGCTACTTCCCATTTCAACCTCATTTGACAGTGGAGTAGGGGACGCTCCGGAGGATGAATATATCTTATTGGTAGACCCTCAGACAAAAAGGCTAAAGATCTTGCTTTATACGGTAACATATTTTTCGAAAGCAAAGGGAAAGAAATTTAATGCATTGGTGTATGATGATTATGTAACCGTTGATGGCTTGCTGTTTCCTACTGTATTGAAAGGGTATGAATACGAAGATGGCGTATTGGGAGGTGAGCGATACACGCGGGTTTTTGAGAATATTTCAGTATCACAAGATCAGCCAAAGCAAACTTTGTTTGAAATTCCAGCAGGTGCTGTGATCGATTCCTTAAAATAACGTAGAGACCATGCACTTGTAATACCAATTCTGTTTTAAGGTTTCACTTTATTTTCAAGTCTCCTATCAAATATAAATTTCCGACGGAAATTGTAATGCCTCTTTTTTTTTCATAACTTTCATCTATGAAAGGATTAAAATATCTTGCCGCTTATATCATTCCTGCGTTATGCTTGGTGGGAATAGTACAGGGAGGCTTGTGGGTGTGGTCTGTAATCGCCTTTGCATTTGTACTTGTACCTTTGCTAGAGCCAGTGCTAAAGAAGGATGCCTATGAATATTCGGATGAGGAAAAGCGAACAAGGCTAAGCGAGATAGGTTATGATATTCTTTTATATCTCAATTTGCCAGTCATCTTTGGATTGTTGTTTATGTTCTATAGAGGAATAGAGGGAGGTGTTTATTCTTCATTCGAATTGACGGGATTGATATTTTCTATGGGTGTTACCTTAGGTGCTTGCGGAATAAATGTAGCCCATGAACTAGGGCACAGAGATGCGAAGTGGGAACAACTTTGGGCGAAAGCCCTGCTTTTACCAAGTCAATATATGCACTTTTTTGTAGAGCATAACAGGGGACATCACAAGTATATCGCGACAGATCAAGATGCTGCTTCGGCGAAATACAAGGAGGCGTTGTATGTGTTTTGGGTGAGATCGATTGTGGGACAATATATTAATGCATGGAGTTTGGAGAAAAATAGATTAAAGAAGGAGGGGAAGTCGATATTGACTTTGAGCAATGAAATGATTGTCTATTCTATTGTACAGTTAGCTTTCTTAGGAATACTTGCTCTCGTTTTTTCGGTGCAAGTTATGATCTTTTCCTTAGCGATATCGATGGTAAGTATCTTGCTACTAGAGACGATAAATTATGTTGAACACTATGGTTTGAGAAGAAAGAAAGGCGCAAATGGTAGATATGAAACGGTAAAAGTGTGGCATTCATGGAACTCAAATCACAAGCTTGGTAGGATCGTTTTATATGAATTGACCCGTCATTCCGATCATCATTTTCAGTCTAATAAGAAATATCAGATTCTTGAGCACAAGGATCAAGCACCGCAATTGCCTTATGGATATCCTAGTTCTATGTTGTTGGCAATGTTGCCTCCACTGTGGTTTAAGGTGATGAACAAGAAGGTGGAGGAGATTAGGAGTAGAGACGAAGTTGCATTCAATAATTAATTCAATAAATTAAGAAATGGAAAATTTTACGGTTGCAAGTTCCGATTTGCATAGCCAAATGACAAATAAGCATGTCTATGATGGATTTGGGGCAGGAGGAGAAAATGTATCCCCGCACCTAAAGTGGATAAATGCTCCCGAGGGAACGAAGAGCTTTCTTGTTACTTGTTATGATCCAGATGCTCCCACAGTTAGCGGTTGGTGGCATTGGTGTGTGTTCAATGTGCCAGCTGATATAAATGAATTCAAAGCTGGGATATCTGAGTATCCAGATGGTTGTGGTCATGGGTTGAATGATTATAATAGCACGGGTTACGATGGAGCTTGTCCACCTCCAGGAGATCCTTCACATGCCTATCATTTTACAGTGTATGCACTTTCGACAGAAAGAATGGAGTTGCCAGATGGGACACAGCCCGCAATGATCATGTTTAACGCCAATGCGCATA
Organism: uncultured Saprospiraceae bacterium; assembly: GCA_937969485.1. GTDB lineage: Bacteria > Bacteroidota > Bacteroidia > Chitinophagales > Saprospiraceae > JAHDFB01. Next base: position 9,369 of record CALBVQ010000042.1, read on the forward strand.
TTCTAGCGAAAGCCACGATCACGAGTTATTACGCGAGGTGATGCCACTGCGGTATATTCTACCGATTTATGAACTAAGGTAACTTCAATGAGAGTGTTTATTATTGTATTTACGGTGTGAATAGTGAAGACACTAATTTCAAAGTAATCTATAAACCAAATTAGATCAGCGATGCGATCACTTATTATTTTAGGATTTGTCTTACTCGGTTGCATTTGCGACGGCCAGTCCTATAATAATAGGTATATAGAGGATTATCTTGCTACTGAGTTTTTTAATCTTCACATGATTGAAGATACGATCTATGTTATAGGATTTGCAGTACCTCCTGCAAATCCTATAACTGCAAAAATCAATATTTCAAAATTGGATGTGGAAGGTGAA
>CALBVQ010000043.1 GCA_937969485.1 uncultured Saprospiraceae bacterium
GACTAATTCTTTATAAGGTATAGTGACATTTAATCCTGAGAAGTCATTTTCTTCTATCAATGTACAAAAATCCTCTATACTCTTAAGTTCGAAGAGCTCATATCGCGAATCTTTTATACCTTCCTTTTCGAATTTCTTAGAGAAATAGTCTTTAGAAAAGCTGTAAGTGAGCGTTTCGCCAATAAGGCCATATTTTTTAATACGTGCGGTCAATCGTTTAATTTCTTGATAGTTTAATGTAAGGGCATAGATAAAAAACTGAGGATACTATTTGCCTTTCCCTTTGATTAATACGACTAAAGTATAAAAGATTATTTTGATATCAAGCGATAAGGACATATTCTCAATATACAGAATGTCAAATTTCATACGAGCAAGCATCTGTTGTAAATTACTAGCGTAACCGTATTTAACCATTCCCCATGAGGTAATACCAGGCCTTACCTTCAGTAAATGCCTATAGTACGGAGCTTTTTCTATCAACTTATCGATGAAATATCTTCTCTCGGGACGAGGACCAACAAGTGACATGTCTCCCTTTAATACATTGAAGAACTGAGGTGTTTCATCTATCCTCCATTTTCTCATGATTCTTCCCCAAGGTGTAATCCTAGGATCGTCTTCATTGGATAATTGAGGTCCATCTTTTTCTGCGTCAACATACATTGAGCGAAACTTTATGATATTGAATGGTTTACCATTCAATCCTATTCTTTCCTGAAGGAAGAACACTGGCCCATCACTTGAGAGGCGCACTTTAATAAACGAAAAGATATAAAGTGGTAAGAGTAATAGAATCCCGATCGTACTAAAAAAGATATCAATAAGACGCTTAAGCACCCATTGCCACTGCGGCATTAATTGTTGATCAATCTCGATCAAGACTGCACCATAAACGTGGTTCATTTTCACTGTACCAAGCATGATATCATACATATCCGGTATGATCTTGACGAGCAACCGATCTCGGTAATCGTCGAGGATATTGAGTATTTCTTGAAGTCGATTGTGCTCGCTAGTTTCAATTGCAATGATTACCTCCTCTATATTGTCACTCTCTATTATCGAGGCTAAATTTTCAATTTTACCTTTGCGTTCCAAATGAACAGACAGATCATTGTCGATCTTGCCATTCGAATCTATATATCCTACAAAGTTATGTCCTAGTGAAAATGGACGACTTGCTATCTCTTCATATAGTTCTAAGGCAGTAGACTCGCCTCCTATGATCAAGGTATTGTAAAGGACTTTACCTGCCTTTAGCTTCCTGCTAGCTTGGGTCAAAAGCACCATTCTTACAGTGGAGGTCAATAAGAAATGAATCCCAAACAACATAAAGAAACTCTTTATGTAAGAAATGTAATTCAGTACTTGATCGTCAAGCAAGATCGTAAAGAAAATCACTACACATCCCAAAAAGCTGATCACAAAAGTATTGATCAAGGTCGATAATCTACTGTAACGGTAGATATCCTTGTATTTCTCAAAGATCTGATATAAAATAATCCAGAAAATAGGGATCAATATGATACCCCAGTAGAAGTTCCTGTCAGAGAAAACTTCTTGAAAATCAATGGAGCCATTTTCAGCGTACTTCCTGTATATGAAGTACAATAACCAAGACAGAAAGGCCGTAATGTAATCGGCGAATCTATAAATTATTAGTTCTTTCTGTCGGTTTCCTCTCATCTTTACTCTTGATGTAGGATTTTAATGTTATCGACATAGACTTCATTTGCAAATTCTCCTTCTCCACCTTCGGTAAGAAAATAAAGTCGATAGCCTTCGGCTGGTACTTGAAGTACTAGAGGACTAATATCTAGATACATTTTTCGCCAATCTGATTGTTCTACAAGGGTGATGAATGGAATCAGTTGACTATTGTTGTTGCCTTCGGCTCGCATTCCCATCACTACCGGTCCATCTGCCTTATATTGAAACTCAACAAAAACATCTTGCCCGCCATTCAGCAAGCCTGTGAAAAGAAAATTTGTAGCTGCTGCGATAAATCCATTTTTTTCTGTTGAAATCAAGCAGCTGTGAATTCCCTCTGCTGCTTCGTCTGACGTGCGCACAGTGACTGTAGAATCCACTTCATCAGCATCAAAATTTAACGAGTTGCCTGATTCGAATCCTTCAACATAGTCAAAAATCATATTATCTTGATAGTCGAATTCAGGAGTAATGCTGTATGTTTCCGCAATTTCAAAAGTCTGAATTACCTCATATTCTGTCATTGCATTATACTTAAGAATTCCTGTAAGATCACCATTGAGTTGAACAGCTGGGAAAATTTGCATTTCACTGACTTCCATCGTTGGTATTACAGCAATCTTTGCAGGTAACTGATAAAATCCTATTGAAAATCCCTCGAAAAATACTTCTACATTGGTAACTCGATGCTGACGCGTTCCTTCATTCAAACTGTGAATAAAAACAGGCTCATTGATATCAATAAAAGCAGGTTCAGGTCCTTGAATTGCAAACGGATTGCATGAGCTCAGAATCCCTCCCAAGAAAAATAAGATAACATAATATGCAAGAGTTTTTCCCATCTTCATCAAGTTCTAAATTTCATAAGTATATACCCAAATAAAACGACGAGACCGAGCAAAACGCTTGTCATGCGGAAGCCATTTCGTAAATGAGCTACAAATTCTCTGATAACATCCTCATGTTCAGGGTACGTAGGGATGATTTTAGTTTCTAAAGTTTCTTTCACCATAAGATCTCTTGCCCTAGCTTCGACCCCAGCTTGTACCATCTTTCGATATGAGCGCATTACTTTAAGCCTAAAGTAAACATTAAGAATTAGCATCGCACCGAATAACGCGAATACGATATATAGCAAGGTATTTTCCACTTCTCAAATTTAGTCTGCAAAATTAAGCTTTCATCTTATTTAATTGTGAGTTTTGCAACAAATCTCTCGAGATTATATCGAATTAGTGCCTAGAAAGCTATTTTTACAATCTACTTAACCCAATAACTCAGATATGAAGTTTCTTTTTCAATTGCTAATTAGTATCTTTTTTACCTTATCTTTTATGGTTTGGGGTCAAGCCCAAAAGGTGGAACTAAGTTACTATTTACCTGATGTTAGCTACAACTCAAGCATTACTACTCCTGAGGAATTTCTGGGATGGCAGCCTGGTGAATGGCACATTAGTCATGATAAATTGACTGAGTATTTTAGGCTTCTTGCTAAGGAAAGTGATCGAATGGAAATTACAGAATATGCCCGTTCTTACGAAAATAGACCACTCTTTTACCTGACTATTTCAAGCAAGGACAATATGGCTAACATCGAGAAGGTTCGAGAAGATCATGTTGCATTGACTGATGCGTCGAAATCTGGCAATCTATCCGTGGACGATATGCCCATTGTAATTTATCAAGGATACAGTGTTCATGGAAACGAGAGTAGCGGTGCGAATGCTGCTTTTTTGCTGGCCTATTACATGGCTGCAGCGGAAGGTGATCGAATCGAAAAATTACTTAGTGAAGCGGTTGTTTTACTTGATCCTTGTTATAATCCCGATGGACTGCATAGATTTTCATCTTGGGTAAATATGCATAAAAGTAAGACCTTGGTAAGTGATCCAGCAGATAGAGAATATAATGAGGTATGGCCAGGAGGAAGGACGAATCATTATTGGTTTGACTTGAACCGAGATTGGTTGCTTTTGACTCACCCTGAAAGCAGAGGAAGAATAAAGACATTTCATCATTGGAAACCGAATATATTGACCGATCACCATGAAATGGGCACAAATTCCACCTTCTTTTTTCAACCGGGAGTCCCTGAACGGACTAATCCCAATACACCTCAGATCAATCAGGATCTTACAGAAGAGATCGGTAAGTATCATGCAGCTGCATTGGACGAGATTGGTTCGTCATATTATACGAAGGAATCCTTCGATGATTTTTATTATGGGAAAGGATCAACTTATCCGGATATTCAAGGGAGCATAGGTATATTGTTTGAACAAGCGAGCTCGAGAGGACACTATCAAGAATCCGTGAATGGCATTCTAGATTTTCCTTTTACGATTCGAAATCAAGTGGTAACAAGCTTTTCGACCCAAGACGCTGCTTTGGCGATGAGAAAAGACATCCTTAATTTCCAAAAGGATTTTTACAGGGATGCAGCTAGAGAGTCCAAAGGATCGAATGTTACCTATGAAATCAAGAAATTCCCAGACTACAATAAGGCAATTTACTTTGCGAAAGTACTTAGTCAGCATGATATTCAGGTCTATGACGATGGAGAAATTGATGGATCTTTCTACGTGCCTGTGGATCAGAAACAATCGAAATTAATCCGTGCAATCTTTGAGATCGTAACAGACTTCAGGGTGAATATCTTCTACGATGTAAGTACATGGAATTTTCCAGCTGCATTTAATATGAAGACCGTTTCTACAGCGAATGCTGATGTTAGGAATTGGAAGCCTTTTGATCTTGAATCACTTCAACAACAAGAACAAGCTACTACTGACGAGCGGATGGTTTCTTATGCGTATGAATGGAATGATTTACATGCTGGCGCGTTACTTAACGATCTTATAGCCAACGAGTTTAGTCCGCGAATGATGCATGAGCCTTTTTCTTCCACTACAGCTGCGGGAGAGCAGACTTTTGACAGAGGAACGATAGTCATTAAAAATGGCGGAGATACAGAAAAATTAATAGAATTAGCTAAGAAGCACAATGTGAAGTTATATGGACTAACTAGCGGATTCAGTCCCACTGGGGTCATGCTCGGTTCGCCTTCTTCGTTTAAACCAGAAGCAGTGAAGGCAATGATGCTTATAGGGGAAGGTGTCAATGCATACGATGCTGGCGAAATATGGTTTCAAATGGATCAGCGCCTTTCCATACCACTTTCCAAGATTGAACTTTCTCGCTTTAGAAGAGCTAACCTTAACAGGTATAATATCATAATCATGCCTGACGGCAGCTACCGAGGGCTTAGTAAATCAGACTTGGAACGGTTGAATCAGTGGGTAAAGGACGGTGGAACTTTGATTGCATTCAAGAGGGCAATGAATAAATTGCAGGGTGCCTTGATCACGTTCGAAAGTGTAGAGACTGCAGACGCAAGTTTCGAAAAATATGCAGATCGCCAAGAAAAATCGGCAGAGCATGTGATTGGTGGTGCAATATTTAAGTCGCAGATTGATACAAGTTATCCACTATTTTACGGTTACTCAGAAGAGGAATATTACAGTTTTAAACGAGGGACGTTGGCAGTTAAGCCTGCGGATAATACTCTAGCTAATCCTATGAAGTATAGCAAAGATCCATTGTTTAGTGGTTATGCAAGTAAAGAAAATAAGGAGCGAATTGCAAGTACCACTGGCTTGATGGTATATGGAATAGGGCAGGGAAGAGTGATCTGTAGTTTAGATAACCCACTATTTAGAGGATATTGGAGAGGGGGGAATAAACTATTTGAGAATATGTTGTTTATTTCAGGGGCTATCTCTAGACAAGGATTAAGAGAGGATTAATGAAGAAATATGATGTTGCAATAATAGGAGGAGGCGCTGCAGGATTAAATTGCGCGATGGAGTTAGCTAATTCTAAGCTTTCGGTATGTCTTGTGGAGAAAGAGGTGAAGAATAGCAACGACAGGACTTGGTGTTTCTGGGAAAAAGGAATGGGAAAATTTGATCATATCCTATTCAACTCATGGGATCGAATAAATTTCTACGCTAAAAGTGAGATGGAAAGACTGGACTTGCAGGGTTACACATATAAAATGATAAGGTCTTCCGATTTTTACTCATATGCTCATTCGATCATTGATACAGCTTCGAATATTGATTGTGTGAAGGCAGAGGTGACAGACATTGTAGAGAGCGCAAATGAGATTTTAATTGTGACCGAAGCGGGTGAAATAGTAGCTGACAAATTACTGAACAGTGTAATTTTTGACAAGCCGAATCTCGATAAGTACAATTATCTGGTACAGCATTTCGGTGGTTGGTTTATAGAGACAGAGGAGGATGTTTTTGACGAAGAGACATGTACTTTTATGGACTTTCGAATCGATCAAAAAGATGATACAAGGTTTTTCTATGTGTTGCCACTAGATAAAAGGAGAGCACTTGTTGAAATAGCGGTGTTTTCGAACGATGTGATGAATATGGCTGATTATGATCTTGCCATCCAAAGTTATTTAGATACCTACATTCAGCCAGGAAAATTCAAGATTGAGGAAAAAGAAATAGGGCAAATTCCTATGACAGATTACCCTTTTCATAAGGCAAATACTGCTCGCCATGTGCGGATAGGAACAGCTGGAGGTTGGGTGAAATCATCTTCAGGATATGCATTCAAGCGTATTACCGATAGAGCAGAAATATTGGTTCAGGGCTTGCTAGATAATAGAGAAGTAAACACGACTTCGAGTGGTTTTCATCGCTGGATGGATAGTGTTATGCTCAAGGTAATTTCTAAAAATTATACAGGGGGGAAGGAGATTTTTGAAAGTATGTTTTCAAAGCGTGAGCCTTCTGCTATTTTTAAGTTTCTTGATGAAGAAAATAACTTGCTGGAAGATATCCGAATGATGTATTCAGCACCGATTCTACCTTTTTCAAGAGCAGCAATCTTCTAAAATAAAGATATTGTCAACATTTCGTTCATATTCTGCTGTTTTGAATTATCTGTACACTAGTCTCCCGATGTTTCAGCGGCAAGGAGCACCTGCTATGAAGAAGGATTTGACGAATATTCGTAAGTTGTGTGATGCATTGGGAAACCCACAAGATTCCTTTCGTTCGATTCATATTGCTGGTACGAATGGAAAGGGAAGTACTTGTCATATCTTAAGTTCGTTGCTGCAATCCCAGGGATATTCTGTGGGTTTATATACTTCGCCTCACTACCGCGATTTCCGTGAAAGAGCCAAGATCAATAACGTATTGATGTCGAAGAAATTCATCATTGATTTTGTGAATCGTCACAGGTCAATTATCGAGGAAATTCGCCCTTCTTTTTTCGAAATCACCGTCGCCTTAGCATTTCAGTATTTTAAGGAAAAACAGCCTGATATTGTCATAGTGGAAGTAGGGCTAGGAGGTAGACTAGATAGTACAAATATTATTACGCCTGAGTTGTCGATAATTACCAATATTTCACTAGATCACACGCAGTTTTTGGGTAATACGATAGCACTAATTGCAGGAGAAAAGGCAGGAATAATAAAGAAGGATATCCCAGTATTGGTAGGAGAGAGACAAGATGAAACGACTCCGGTTTTCACTAAAATTGCTAGGGAGAGGAAAGCGTCCATTTTTTATGCAGAGGAGACTGTAAAAGTTCAAGAGGCAGGAAATATAGTAGAATTGGCTTCCGCCAAAAGTAAATTTAGTGCTAGACTTAATTGGTTTATGGATTATCAAGTACATAATCTAAAAACTGCCTGGGCTGGATTTGAAATACTAATGGCAGATGTTGCAATCGATATAGAAAGTGCAACCACATTTCTGGAAGAAATGCCTGCTAGGACTTACTTTCTTGGAAGATGGATGGAGTTGAGTAGGCAGCCCAAGGTGATAGCCGAAAGTGCGCATAATGAGGCTGGACTTCGAATTGTGATGGATAAGCTAAAGACTATGAAGTACAGGAGATTATTCATGGTCCTTGGATTTTCATCGGACAAAGACTTAGATTCAATTATCAACCTATTCCCCAAGCAAGCGCGATATTTTTGGGCGAAAGCCAATATTCCTAGAGGAATGAATGTGCAGTATTTAGCGGCATACGCTAGAATCCATCAGCTTGAAGGAAAGGCTTACGGAAGTGTTAGAAAAGCGTTAGCTGCAGCAAAAAGAATGGCTAGGGAAGATGATCTTATCTACGTAGGAGGGAGTATTTTCGTGGTGGCAGAAGTTGTGTAACCCGCAATATGCATTAA
>CALBVQ010000044.1 GCA_937969485.1 uncultured Saprospiraceae bacterium
TGCAAACTTACTTGCACCGAGTATTTCTAACGATGAAATCATCCTTTTGGCAGTAATATATGCGGTCATTTCTAGTCTAAAAGGTCTAAATGTCAAAAAATGTAAAACGGATGAACAATGTGTTTTGTTATCTAGCACAAATTTACCCTTCATTTTACGAAATTCCAATAAAAAAGCCGATCTCAGTATATGAAATCGGCTAGTTGGTATGAATTATTCTTAAGGTTAATTTTTCTTTCGATTATCCTCTAAATCTTCAAAGTGCTCTATTCCATCGATGTCAAGATCCTTGGATAGTTTAGAAAGCACATTCAAGTCGATATCCCCAATAAAAGAGATAAGGGTAAAATCATCGCTAGAGCCGCTAATCATAAGTAGTTCACGAATGACATCTCCACTTTCTTTTACTAAGAATAATACTTCTTCATTCTTGCCTTCTTTGACAACCATGAGTTCTTCGTACTCACTTCTGTTGATTCGTTTCTTTGCATCGTTGAAGTACGACATTCCATCACTAAGGTCAGCGGTAAGAATTCGTAATCGTTCGAGATTCTTGATTAAATCTCTCACTTCCGGATCCATATCTTCTGGTGTGACTTTGGAGACCATTGAAAATAACTTAGGGCCTATAGAGACGGACGTAAATCGGTCGTCATCCATGTAGTCCGTGAAAAAGCTAGAAATGGCATCTTTCTGTCCAAATGAAAAAGTTGAAATTAAGGTGGCAAAAACTAAGATTAAGCCTATTTTTTTCATTGTTAAAAATTATATGGTTAAAAAAGATTATTTAAAAATTTCAGTATGCTTCAGTTTCTTCAAACCTATCATATTATCAGTCCCTTTATCAAACTTGTTTTTTGTAATACCCAATGCGGCTAACGTTTGTTTCAGAGCAAGTTCTGCTTCCACTTGTTCTTCGGCAGTTAAGCCATTAGCATAAGCATTACTATCTGCTTGATTCGGTGAATAATTGATTACAAATACAGCGGCTATCACGGCAACGAACATAGCTGCAATCCCTCGGTATTTTCTCCATCGTGAACCCAAAGGAATAACTTTTGCCTCTTCCTTTTTAGTAATTACGTCCTCCACATTGAAGGTTGACTTCACTTTCTTCTCTTCTTCAAGGAACAACTTATATTCATTGCTCATCATGTCTTGCTGCTGAGTAAGCAATGCATCAAGTCCACCTGTATGAGATTGAATAACAAGTTCCACGTCAGTTGCACTTACAGCTAACTTTTCATGCTGTACAAATCTTTCATACAACGCACCCATAGCTTGTTCTTCGATCATTTGATCCAAACTTCCATCTTGTGCTTTTAAAAGTAGCTCAACATCAGTTGATGATTTTTTAATTTTGGCGGAAGCCATAAAACGCTCATACTCTTTTCCCATTTCACCAGACTGCGCTTCCAGTATTTCATCAAGCTCTCCCGAATTTGCTTTAAGTATTACATCCGTTTCTTCATTATAAGATACTGATTTCCCACTGCTTATGAAGCTCTTGTATTCCTCGTTCATTCCTTCGGCCTGTGCTTCCAGAATAGACTCTACAAGCTGATTTTCTTCCGCATTACACATGCCAGCTTCGAACTTATCTAGTAATATATCTATTTCCTTCTGTGTCATTTTTATGCGTTTTTAAGTATTTCTAGTTGGTGTTTTAACGCTTGTCGTCCTCTATATATATTGATTTTTACTTGATTGCTCGTGAATCCCGTAATCTTTGAAATTTCATCATAGCTGTACTCTTCAATATCTCGTAAATGCAATACAGTTCGCTGAATTTCAGGTAATTGGTTGTAAAGTTCTTTTACTTTTTCCAGCAGGTCATTAGTTTCTAAAATGGATTCCGGTGTTGCAGTTCCATAAGAAATATTGTTATATTCACTCAGGTCGTTCGTTCTCCTATGCTTAGATCTCGTCTTGTCGATTGCTTGATTTCGAGCAAGTGTCATACACCATCCTCCCTTATTTTCAATCGACTCGAAATGTTCCTTCTTGTCCCATACTTTTATGATGACCTCCTGAACAACATCTTCTGCCTCCTCAGGATTGCCTACAATCCTCAGGGCAAGCCGATACATCTTGTCCTTTATTTCCTCTATTACTTCTGTAAATTCTCGATTTGTCATGTAAATTCTTTTGCTTTTTGGTGGCAAAATCATTTTTCTGTAGGTAAGACGAATGATTTTCCTTTAAGTTTCAGCTTTTGCTAATTTTGTAACCAATATACCTCATATTTTTGATTTTGGCTCTTAAGCTCTATATTTATAGGGCTTTCGCCCAAAAGTATTTATTTTTATTTGGCGTTAAAAATAGCTTAACCGGATAAATTCAACATAAACATATTGATTTTGTTACTATCTTTAACTAATTGATACATAATAAAATTTTATAATGAATCGCTCACTATTTTTTACTTTGCTGCTTCTGTTTAGCATTTCGACTGCAAGTAGTCAGCAAGTAGCTAGTTATTCTCCTACGAGGTTGTTAATTAAACTCGAGAAATCTATTGATTCTGAGCGATTCTTTGATGTCACATTTGATGTCGAACAGGAGTTTAGTTATCGAAGGTTGAGATCAAAAGTGGAAACGGATATCTATTTTATCGATTTCGTTAATGAAGCGCCGATCCTCGAGATCATAGAAAGGTTTAAGGGTAGTTCAAGCATCGCGTTCATTGAGCCTGATTATGTAGGTTACACTGGCGGACAAATGATGCTTGAACCAAATGATCCGTTGTACGAAAGTCGGCAGTACGCACTAGAAAATGATGGAAATTTTAGTCTTATGAATGCAACAGAGGACGCAGATATTGATATCGAAAAGGCTTGGGATTTCAGCACGGGATGTGATGATGTTGTGATTGCAATATTAGACTCGGGAATGAAACTAGATCATCCTGAGGTAACTTCGTTAATTTGGAATAATAATGGAGAAAGTCAGAATGGCATTGATAGTGATGCAAATGGATTTACTGATGATTTGATCGGTTGGGATTTTGCTAATGAAGATAACGACCCCACTGATGATTATGGTCATGGAACCAATGTGTCAGGAATAGCAAGTGCGATTGGTGACAATGGAATTGGTTATGCAGGAATCAATTGGTCTTCTCCTTCTATGCAACTTAAAGTGATCAACGATCAGAATTTTGGTTTTTATTCGTGGTGGACAGAAGCAATTTATTATGCTGTCGATGGTGGAGCTGACGTAATTAATATGTCCCTAGGTGGTAATACATATTCTGCCGCAATGCATGATGCTGTAAAGTATGCCAATGATAACGATGTTGCGGTAGTGGCATGTATGATGAATGTTGACTCAGAAACAAAATTTTATCCAGCTGCATTTGCTGAGACCATTGCTGTAGGTGCAACTGATGCTGAAGATAATAGAGTGTCGCCTTTTTTTTGGAGCACTTCAAGTGGTAGTAATTACGGGGAACATCTAGATCTCGTAGCACCTGGAAACTACATTTACGGGCTGTCTTTTTTTAGTAATACAAACTTTAATTCCTATTGGGGTGGAACTTCTCAAGCAACTCCTTTAGTAGCGGGTACAGTATCTTTGATGTATTGCATGTCAGGTAGTTACGAAGGAATAGTTGACGATGTAAGGCAGACAATTCGAACAACTGCCGATGACCAAGTTGGAGATAGCTCAGAAGATATTCCAGGATATGATAAGTTCTATGGCTATGGACGCCTCAATGCTGGGAATTCATTAGAAAATTGGAGCATGGTCATTTCCACCTCAAACAGCAATCCATATAACATGCAAATTATACCGAATCCTTCTTTTGCTGGATTTATTGAAATATCATGGGATATGCCAGGAGTAGTAGAGCTGATGATTTATTCTGTCGACGGTAAGGTTGCACGAGAATATGGACTTGATAACTCCAGTTCAAAGGTAGTTAGTAATCTGCCGGCTGGCACCTATATTGCCAAAATAGTAAGTAGTCAAAGTGCTCTTTCCAAGAAGCTAATCGTACATTAATACAAATTGGTATAGCTTAAGATTCTTCCATAAATTTATAGCCTACACCGCGCACTGACTTAAAGAAGACTGGATTTGCTGGGTCGATCTCGAAATTTTTTCGAAGCATAAGAATAAAATTGTCGATCGTACGAGTGGATGGTATTACGTCATATCCCCATACAGCTTGGAGTATTTCCTTCCTACTTACTACTTTATTTTTACGCTCGATCAGTAGCCGTAGAAGCAGTACTTCCTTTTTCGTAAGTTTGAATTCACCTTTCGGCCCTTTGGCTTGATATAGATTGAAATCTATGTGATTATTGCCAAATTCATAGTATTCAAGTTCCCCCTTGACCTCCTCGATGGATCGCTGCAATAGTTTTTCTATTCTCAGTAGTAATTCTTCAAGAATGAATGGTTTTGAAAGATAATCATCAGCGCCTGTTTTGAGTCCTTTGATTCGGTCTTTGGGTTCGCCTCTTGCTGATAGCATTAGGATGGGAATCGCAGTGTCATGTAGTCTGACCTGCTCACATACTTCGATGCCGCTTATACTCGGAAGCATAATGTCAAGAATGATAAGGTCGAAACGCTCTTTTTTAAAGAGTTCTACAGCCTCCCTTCCATCAGCACTCCATACAACCTCATAGTTGTCCATCTCAAGATTCATTTTTATGAGATTAGCTATATTTTGTTCATCTTCTACTAATAAGATTCTTATCATTTCGTTTGTATTTCGATGGTAAAGATCGTTCCAGTGGGAGTATTATTTGCAAGCTGAATCGAACCGTTATTTTTGTCAACTATTCTTTTGACTATGTATAATCCAAGGCCAGTCCCTTTTGACCTGCGAGTCTCTTCATTTCCTATTCTATAGAACCTCGAAAAGATATTCTTATGTTCTTTTTCTTCAATTCCCGGGCCATGATCAGACACCCTTATTTCCAGTGAATCAGAGTTCTTTTTTAGGTTAAGGGTCACATCTTCTTGACTGTATTTTAGCGCATTTCCCAGTAAGTTATCGCAGATAAGAAAGCAGCCGTGCATATCTACCTTAAATGAAGAGTTTTGATTGCCATCAAAAGAGTACGTAATTCTGTTTTCCATGGGGCGATTATGTCGTTTTATCTTGATCTCCTCGATCAAAGAAGTTAAGGTAGTCTCTTGCAGCTGAACAGTATATTGTTGGTCGATAGAGGTCGCCATTAGTATATTTTCGACCTGATCATGTAGGCGATCCACTTCAGTGATTCCATTTTCAGAAATCATTTGATTTTGCTCGACCTTGAGTGCTCGCTTTTTTATGGTCTCAAAGGCTAGCTTGATTGAGGCTAAAGGTGATTTTAGTTCATGAGTCACGCTCAAAAGGAAGTTGTTCTGCCGTTGACTGTACTTTAATGTTTTTCGATAAGCTGCATATAGGAATGCAATGCCAGAAATAAGCGCTATTCCAAATACAATTCCTTCACCAACAATCATGGTCTTTTGTCGTAAATAGTCATCTTGAATCATCGCGATATTAGCTTGATCTTGGTTGTTCTGGAGCAACATGATTGCCATCTGCTGCTGATAAATCACTTCGTTTTTGGAATATAGGAGATAGGTCCACCAGCATAAAGCGGCAAGCATATAAACTACAATAATCCAAGGTGCCCATTTCATCGGCGAAAATCAAATTCTGTTAATTGTCCTTCTCAAGTAGAAAAATCTTGATTTGCAAGGTGTTGCAAAGGTTAAAAAATATTCCTACATATTCTCTTCTAAGCATTTTGTTTACCAAATATTTACACAACACATAAAACACCTATATTAAAAAATCTAACAATTTAATAGGAGTTTATGTTTGAGCATACCCAGAAACTTGACTTAATAATTGTAGTTTTGTAGCAGAACGAGTTCAAGATAGACAAACTAATTTGAGGAATTATCACAAAGATATTGTCGTGTATATTGGTGATGGAAAGGAGTTCGTCCTTCCTTCTATAGGTAGCTTGTTGCTATTAAGGAATAGAACCTCTTCATCCGCCAAAGAACGGACTTTTCTTGAGTTCAGTAAGTATGCAAATGGGAATTACCTTGAGCAAGTCAGGTATTTTGCAAATCTATGGGACAAGACGGAGATTGACATTAATCGTTTTTTTCTTCACTTGAGCGATAACGTTTTTGCTACTCTTCAAAAAGATTCCATTTTTGATTTACAAGATATAGGGCAGTTTAGGTTGCTTGATAATGCAATACTGTTTGTATCGCATGGTTTGTTGGAGGATATTGTAGATGAACACGGGGAGACCAGAATAAGTACA
>CALBVQ010000045.1 GCA_937969485.1 uncultured Saprospiraceae bacterium
TCATTTTTGGAGGTGACAATTTAAAAATTAAAGCATGAAACTAGACAAGATAGATTTAAAAATCTTGGAACAGCTACAATCTAATTCAAAAATTACAAATCTTGACCTTTCAAAGAAGATAGGTCTTTCTCCTGCACCTACTCTTGAAAGAGTTAAGAAACTTGAACAAACTGGAGTAATTACATCTTACCATGCAAAAGTGGATCCGGAGGCGCTCGGGTTGAAAGTAAACACCTATGTACAAGTAAATTTAGCTTGGCAAAAAAATAAGGCACTTGAAAACTTTATTGCGAAAGTTCACGAAATTGACGAAATTACAGAGTGTTATATTATCACGGGAGATGCAGATTTTATTATGAAGATCGTTTGTAGAGATATCGCTACTTACGAACAGCTCTTATTTAAGCGCCTTTCTCAAATTGATGAAATCGAGAGAATTAAGACTCTAATGACACTTTCTAAAGTTAAAAAATCTAAGGTATTGCCGTTCAACTACGAAAACGACGATGTTAATGGCTAAAAAGCAATCTCTGTTGTGGGAGATTTACCAAAATGACTTATTAAAAGGCTACTTATTCGGCACTATGCATGTGTCTGGGAAAGTAGCCTTTTCTAATTTTGAGACAGTCTATTCTCTTATTGACAGTTGTGAATTGTTTGCAACTGAGGTTCCTCTTGATAAGGATACACAGATGGAGATGGGTAGACACATGTTTCTACCTTCAAATAGTACAATAAAAGATCTAATCAGTGAAAAGAAGTTTGCAAAGTACAGCGAGCAATTAGCTAAACACTTTAGCATTGAGCTTGATCTTTTCAACAAAGTAATGCCTTTGTATCTTATCAACCTCATTACGCAGAAATCTCTGTTTGAAGATGATGAACTACTTAACGTCTCAATGGATTATGAATGTTGGAAATATGCTGAGGCGAAAGGTCTGACAATGTCAAGTGTAGAATCTTTGGAAAATCATATTGATACCTTGTATTCTATCCCTATTGATTACCAGCTTAAGGCTCTTAAAGGTGCACTGAAAAATTTGCCAGTATTCAAAAAGAAGGCAAGAAAAATGATGAAGCAGTATAAGAGCCAGGATATTCATAAGTTATATGCCGCATCTAAGAAATCTCTTGGTGAGATAAAGGAGGTGTTACTATATAAGCGCAATATAATTATGACTGAAAATATCCTTAAGTCTATTGGCACTCACAAAGGATTTTTTGCTTTTGGTGCTGGGCATCTTGCAGGGAAATTTGGAGTAATAAGCCTTTTGAGGCAGAACGGATGTAAACTTAAGGCCAGCTCAGTTACGCTGGAGGTTACATAGGATATGTCAATTTCTTTGGATTCGATAAGGTTTAATTTCAGTATTCCACTCTCATTTAGTCTTAATATTCTCAGTCATATCACTTCTCGAGATCAACAGCAGTCGTAGATATTTCGCCTTAGGTAATCATGTTACTAGATATTTCTCTTGTGATTGCGTACTTTTTAGCTGATGCCTTTTAAGCCAAAATATACATTAGGATATATAGTATGAGCTGTAACTACGTCAATAAAAAGAACGTCTGGCTCTTTTGATGCGAGACCAAGTGTGCGCTTCAAAAGAACTGGTTGGCTCCCATTCTGTTTGCATGAGTTTTCATGAAGGAGGTAGCATCTCTAATGTGATTGAGTGAAAATTACTTAAGCAGTAAATTGAGCAGGAAGGTCAAGACGTAATAAATTTTCTAAGTCAAAATGTGGGTTTAAGTTCTTATGACATTAAACTGATACATAATTCGGGCTTAATGAGATTATATTTTTATTGAGGTATCTTCCTAGTTTTTTACTGGTATTGATGTCTATAACCAGTAGCTTATATCTATCAAATTTTGCTGTTTTTAGCAACGGAAAAGTTCTTTTTTGTTTGTAAAGAAGATGTAAAATGGTATCAAATCATACCGCGAAAGTTATGATTTGTGTTGTTTGCGAGTGTAAAATATTTTACAAAAAAAAATGAGTTTCAAAAATATTTTGTAAGATATCTTACATTTATTAATATATATATGTTAAGGAAAATGTATTTTTTTACAAGTGTTCTTGTGCTTGCATATGATGATGAAGTTGATTTTTTTTATTATGTAATTGCATGTGCAACAGCTGCCACTGTGCTTTTTCGCGCTTCCTTTCTCTGACCAAGAGTCAACTTTTTGTGCTTTTGTAAACCCTCAATTATCCAAAAGTGTGCTATGAAGGCCATTTTTTGATTAATTTAAAAGTAGGGGTATCTCGATTATGTAGGGTCTAACAGATGAACGTACACTCATCTTAACATATGCACAATTTAACTAATATACTTTTAGTATTGTTTTTTTTAGTCTTCACAGGGCTTTCTTTACAAGCACAACCTCTGTATCATATTATCGACGGAGACAACTGCGACGAAAATGGAATGAGCGGTGAATGGGGACCAAGTGATGTAAATGATCCAGTTGGTGACTCTGATGCTGCTGGATCTGATTTAGTCAATTATTGGTTTGACTACGATCCTGATACTGACAATTTTTGCTTCGCATTCGAACGATTTTCTACACAAGAAAATGGGCCAACAGCAACTTATGTAATTTATTTTGATCTTGATTGTGATGCCACTACAGGTTATGACGGCTATGGTCAAGGTGGTGAGATTGCTATAGGGTTAGAATGGAAAGTAAATGGACCATGGGAAGTGATCCAATTTACAAATGGAGAGAATGGTACCACTGTTTTAGGAAACGAGTATGTAGGTGAATCTGATTGTGGTGATCCATTGACAGAAGGGCAGTTTGCTGAGTTTTGTTTTACGCTGGGTGATTTACTAGTAGAAGG
>CALBVQ010000046.1 GCA_937969485.1 uncultured Saprospiraceae bacterium
TTATACAAGTAAATCTGTATAAGTCTTTCGAGCTACTTCTGGTGGCTTCGGTTGTCATTCAGATTTATACTGTACTGCTCTAGCTTTGGTGTGATTAGGGTGTATCATTCAAAGATAGAGTCAAGTACTCCGACGGAACAATCTAGAGGTTCACTGCAGTATTTAGCACAGATTTCAAATATGTTTATGGTAAGTTCTTTCAGAAATTGAATTCTTATCACATCTTATAAAACATCAATGGCCCATTATTCTGAGCAGCTACCAGCAACTTGTCATTCGCACGCTGAATAATTCCCACTTTTCTGAAGTTTCCATCTAGATTCAAGCCGCTTTCATAGGGTAGGAGAGTAGTAAATCCTTTTCCACTGTCATTCATCAATATAGTCCCTCTACCGGCATCTAATCTCGGCGTTTCGTACTCTGTGTCATAATTGTTTCCCACTGCAATTATATCCTTGTATCCGTCATTATTTAAGTCTGCGACGGCCATCTCATAGATTGGCGAAACTTGTGAGTAGGATGGCAGCTCTTGGTAAGTGAATTTACCATCATTATTAATTAAAACATAGGAAGTAAAACTAGTAGCTTTGAATTTCTTTGATTCATCAACACTTTGTTCTCCGAGAATATCAACGATATCAGAATTGGCAAATTCCTTATAAGTTTTGATTTTACTCTCAATAAACGGCATCTGTTCCGTCGAACACTCTTTTCCTCTTGCTGGTACAATTCTTCCTTTGTATTCTTTAGCAAGAACAACGTCAAGGGTCCCGTTCTTGTCAAAGTCATTGGCATATAGATATAGTGGCTTCTTCTTACTTACTTTATGCTTAAGATTTTTGCCGATATTTCCTAAGACGAAGTCATCGTCGCCATCATTGTCTATGTCTATTTTCTTAATGCTCTGCCACCAGCCGTGTTTTTCATCGCTTATCAAATCATTAGTAACCAGAGAATATTGGCCATTATTCGATACAAAAATTTCTGGTTTTCCCCATTCTGAAACAACGATAAAATCTTGAATTCCGTCAGCATTAAAGTCTGAAAATTCAACGTCTCTAGCAAGAGAGATTGTTGCGAATTCTGGGGCAAGGGTAGAGGTTTTGTCTACATATCCGTTTTGTTCATAGGAGAGTATAACATTCTGCTCACTGAGTGGATATCTTCCTGGTTTTGCAGCTCCCAGCACAAACACTTCTTCTTTGCCATCTTGATTAAGATCCACAGCTTTTACCCGGTACGTAGAGCTTAAGTTTTCAGGTAAAACCTTCGCTGCTTTTTGATACGCTCCTTTGCTTATCACATAAAAACGATCTTGCAGCAGTTCATCCTTTCCTACCATTTCTCCGCTTCCTCCACTTGCTGTGATTAGCTCTGGTATCCCATCTCCATTCGGATCTATAAACACCCCATCATTATCTTCACAGAATTTGTCTGCCTCAAATGCATTGCTAGCTAATATCTCAAAGGTGCCATCCTTTTTTTGTAAGTACGTTCTTGAACTTTGGGCGAAAGCCCCACCTAGAAAAATATCATCCAATCCGTCTTTATTTATATCTTTTATAACCATCGCTGGCCCCATAGTAGATTGTTTCTGAGGCAGAAGCACTTCCAAGGCAAAGTCCTCGAATTTGTTTTCCTTATGTTCCCAGTCGATATTTAAGTCCTCGTTACTCACTTGTACCAAATCTGTTTTCTTTACGGTAAGATTGCTTAGTTTGCTTCCGTCTGGCTTGTACTTGATTGTCAGCGATTGGTTTACCTTGGTTTTGCCCATCGATTGTATTTTTCCATCAGCCCACTTGACCTCAATCCTGTCGATCTCTGAAACCTCTCCGAGCCCGAAAAACAACCGCTGATCCATGGATGAAAGGTAACCTCTCACAAAGGTATATTCTCCTACCTGCACTTGATCACCATGATACACATAAACAAGAGCATTGAGGCGAAGGGTTTGATCCTGGCTAGACTCTAGATCAATAGAAAGATAGTTGCCCCCGTTATTCTCACGTGTATTGTTTTTTACGATATGAGCTTTCTCATCAATGTTGTTGACAACTAATTCTAAGTCCCCATCATTGTCAAGATCTCCATAAGCTGCACCGTAACTAAATGTACCAACATCTGGATAATTACAACCTACTGGATTCTCCTCGAAGTGCAGATCTCCCTGATTTACGTACAAGAGATTTCTTAGACGAATACTAGGCATCTTAAAGTACATTTCTTTCCGAAGATGCAATGGAATTGTTCCATTATTCTTTTGTCGCATTGCCTCCATTTCATTCCGGAAATCATTGTCCCTAGCATATAACTTGTATCCGTTACTCACGTAGTAATCCTTATATCCATCGTTGTTCATGTCAGCAAAAAGAGCTGCCCACGACCAGTCAGTTTTTTGAAGTCCTGTATAACCTGCGATGTTGCTGTACGTGCCATTTCCGTTGTTTAGTTGGAGGGCGTTGAACATGTACTGATATTGATATTTTAAAATCCCTACATATGCATTGAAGGCCTCAGAATCCATGCTTGCCATCAATGTCTTTCCTCTAAAGTGATCAGCAGTTGCCATATCTACCACAGCTATGTCTTGCAAACCATCGTTATTGATGTCGGCAACATCGCATCCCATTGAATAAAAGCTGATGTGATCTGTAGTCTGTTTAATCATATCCTTGAAAGTTCCATCTTTTTGATTGATGTACATTCGGTCCGGAACTGAGTAATCATTTGCCACATAAACGTCGGGATAGCCGTCTTCATTGAAGTCAGAAACTAAAACCCCTAGCCCAAATGATTGCTCTAACATTCCTGCATTCTCTGTGATGTCAGTGAATGTTCCACCGTCATTTCTGTACATCTTGCCAGATGAGGCAATCAAGTTTTCCTTTTTCTTTAACTCTTCAAAAACAGTTGCAAGAGCAACGTTCACATACTTGTTCTCATTCAGTAAATAAACGTCTAGGTCGCCATCCTTGTCCATGTCGAAAAATGCAGCTTGCGTGCCTATTCCATTATCGGCAAGACCCATTTCTTCAGCCATTTCTATAAATAGGAAGTCTCCCTGATTAATGTAGAAAAGATTCTTCATCTTGGACCTGTCATTGGTAGGGCCACACTGCGATACATAAATGTCCAAAAGCCCATCCATGTTAATATCTACGACTGCCACTCCACTTGCCCAGATCTTATTCTTGTTTATTCCTGCAGCCTCAGACACATCTTCGAATTTTAGGTCACCTAGATTTTTGTAGATGCTATTTTTTACCTCATTACCAGCAAAGAAAATGTCTGTTAATCCGTCGTTATTGAAATCCCCCAAACCAACTCCCGCTCCGTTGAAATAATGAGGAAAAGATAGCACATTGTTGTCTCCTGTAGGATCGTCGTTCAGCGTATTTGCAAAGTCAATGCCAGTGTAGCTAGCAGGCAATAATTCGAGACTTTCAAAGGATGTTTCAGAACCTGATGATTCTGCTCCATCTTTGCTGCATGATGCCGCTAAAAAGATGTAAATTATTGCAGAAAAAATGAGAAAATAGTTGCGTCTATGTTGCATAAAAGGTAGTTCTATTTTAACGCAAATATATAAAACTTATGACCAAAGGATTTTCATTTTTGATACTAATAAATAGTCTTAATGTATTGATCGACCGAGCTTTTTAGGAGATCTGCTGGATTTTCTTTTTTCTGTTTTGTAAATGGGCTTTCGCCCAAAAAAAAGTCCTAGTGAAACGATGAGGAGAAAAAAGGCAGATTGCCTTGCATTGTTAACATTAAATTTACATTAACTTCGCAACTTATATTTTCTATTTAGATCACACATTTCACATGGAATGTTTTAATTAAAGTGTAAAGAATTTAGCAGATGAGCATCAGATCAATCTTATTCGTGTTAAGCGTTTTCTTCCTTGTCACAGCTTGTGAATCTGTTGAAGGTGAGGGAGGAACTTCTTCGATTTCAGGGAAAGTTTTTGTTAGGGATTTTGATAATGACGGGGAACTTATAGATGAGTATTATGCAGGAGAATGGGCTGTGTATATAGTGTATGGTGAAGATACGGTGTATGGAGACAAGATGGATACCCATTTTGACGGGACATACCGTTTTTCAGGGCTTTACCCAGGAAATTATACAATCTATTCTTATAGTAAATGTGAAAGTTGTCCAGGTGAAGTTGAAGTAGTGAGTGTCGACGTGACATTGGAAAGAAGTACTACTTTAGACTTAGACGATCTAGTGGTTAAGGATTAAAGAAGGCTGATAACAAGATAAATTTTAATGTGCTTTATTGATACTTTTACTTGTTCAGCAACTTAATGCAAGCTTGCAAATTATTGTTTCGCAGTAGTGCATAATTATATATTTTACCAACAGAATAATGATGAGCCCACATACGTATAAAATAGTTTTAGGCCTTTGTTTTTGCTTTGTATTTTCTGGGGCTTTCGCCCAAACAACTACATCAAATCTACAGACAGAATTTGGTGGTTGGGCCAATCTTAGTTTCAAGAAAAAGATTGATAAAAAGTGGGATGTGTCGCTTAATCTTGTGCACAGAAGAAGGGATAATTTATATCAATTAAGAAGCAACTTTGTAGAAGTTAAATTAACTAGAGATCTACCTAACAAGTGGACAACAGCTGTATATGTTCGACCTATTCAAACAGCAGAAGAAAATAGAATTCGTTTTTCTCACGCTATCAGTAAATCTCTTAAATTTTCTAAATTGTCTTTAAAATACAGGCTTAAACACGATTTGGAGCATGCTTTTCCGGACAACAGTAATGTGTGGGATCTGACTATGCGAAACAAGATAGGCTTGCAGTATAAGTTGAAAGATCTAGGGTTGAAGCCGGCGCTTTTTGTAGAAATTAATAATGACTATGAGCAGCGATTTTTACATGTTGATAGAGTGAGATTTAAGGGAGAGTTGGGCTATGAGATTAGTAAGAAAATGGAAGTAGAATTAACCTACATCGTGCAACAGCAATTAAACGTGGCATATCCTCGTCGTGATTATATTTTGTCCATTGGTCTGTCATACGATATCTAGTCAAATTTTCTTCAGCTTAGTTTCATTTTCACTCGAAAGTATGTCTACTTTTGCCTCATGGAGAACAATGCAAGTGAATTTCATCCCATTATCCAGGTAGTAAATGATTGTCTCAAAGAGTATTTGGAAATTAGTGCTAAGGGACAGGAGTCTGTTGTAAGTCAGTTTCCAGCTAAAGAAGTTGCCTCCAAGCTCCACATTAAAGAGTGGCTGCAGAATGGAGGTCTCGATGCTTCGAATGTGGTTGGCCTTGTTCAAACATACCTAGAGCATTCTCAGCACATGCATCATCCCAAGTACATAGGACATCAAGTTGCTAGCCATCATCTGGCAAGTGGTATTGCAGACTTTATTCATGGTGCGATTAATAATCCTATGGCCATTTACGAAATGGGCCCATCAGCTGCTGTGATTGAGCGGGTAATGGTGAATTGGATGCTGTCAAAAGTGGGATGGTTGCCAAGCGGAGATATTTATGATTTTGATTATGACGAAGCAAAGGGTGATGGTGTTTTTACTCACGGCGGATCTATGGCTAACTTAACTGCACTTCTTGCAGCGAGAGCAGCTGTAGCTCCTGAAGCATGGGACGAAGGGACTCCACAAGATCTTGTGCTCATTGCTCCAGAAGTGTCTCATTATTCAGTTTCTCGTGCAGCTTCTATCATAGGTATAGGTCAGCGAAATATCGTGTCTATCGCGGTCGATGACCAAGAGCGAATGATTCCTAGTGCACTTGAGAAAGGTATTGTGGATGCTAAAAAGAGTGGTAAGAGAATCGTAGCTGTGATTGCTAATGCTTGCGCCACAACGACAGGGTTGTACGACCCGCTGTACGAAATCGGCCTGATCTGTAAAGAACATTCTGTATGGTATCATATTGACGGCGCTCACGGCGCATCGGCTCTTATTTCAGCTAAGTATAAAGGTTTTATGAAGGGAGTTGAGCTAGCTGACTCGATGATATGGGATACCCACAAAATGCTTAGAACGTCTACACTTGCAGCAGCAGTGCTGTTCAAAGACACCAACAGTATGATTAATACTTTCAAGCAAAAGGGAAGCTACTTGTTTCACGAAAAAGAGAATGCCGGTTTCGACCTGATGCCTTACACAATCGAATGTACAAAAGCCGCTCTTGCAACCAAGTTGTTTTGGGTTTTAGCAGCTGAAGGTGAGAAGGGCATGGAGAAGTACCTAGATCATCAATATTCGATAATTCAAGATTTCTATCAGTATTTCATCGATCATGACGACTATGATTGTCCATATCAACCTGAGGCAAATATCCTTTGTTTTCGATACAATAAGGGATTGGAGAGTAATGCCTTCCAACTCGCTCTTCGAAATGAGATTGTCAAGCGCGGGGATTACTACATAACGTCAGCTGAATTTCAAGAAGTTAGATACTTAAGATTTACGGTAATCAATGAGCGTACAAGCTTGTCTGATATTGAAGAATTAACGAATCACATTTCAGAAATTGCTCCATTTTTGGCTGGACAATTCATGGAACTTGAAAAATAAGAATGGCTTTCTTTCGGTGAATCGATCTCAAAGATTACTTTTGCGTGTAATTTTTAAAGAATAGTTAGCGAAGCACTTTTGGGGGAAACCCCACATAACAATCGCCTAAATAAAATTACAATGGCTCATTTCTCCGAGGATATCTCTCGAACATTTAGCGAATATCTATTAATTCCTAGCCTTACTACCAAAAAATGTGTTCCACATTTAGTGGATTTGTCAACCCCTTTAGTGAAATTTGAAAAGGGTCAGACACCAAAAATTAAGTTGAATATCCCCATGGTTTCTGCAATTATGCAATCCGTGAGTGATGACAAAATGGGGATAGAACTAGCAAGAAATGGAGGTCTGTCTTTTGTTTACGGATCTCAAGCTATTGCTACTCAAGCAGAAATGGTTGCACGTGTGAAGAAATACAAAGCTGGATTTGTCGTAAGTGATGCTAACCTCACGACAGAAAATACCCTTCGAGACGTAATGAACTTGAAAGCGAAGACTGGTTATTCTACAATTGGTGTAACCGAAGATGGCACGTCTCATGGTAAATTTCTGGGGATAATATCTGGTCGTGATTACCGACCAAGCAAGGATGATCCAAACAAGAAAGTAAAGGATTTTATGACACCATTTGAAAAGGTAGTCACTGGCGATTTCGGTATCTCTCTTACCGAAGCTAATGCAATCATATGGGAAAATAAGTTGAATGTACTTCCTATTATCGATGAGAATCAATGCTTAAAATACTTTGTTTTTCGTAAGGATTACGACTCTCAGAAAGAAAATCCACTTGAATTGTCAGATTCTGAGAAGAAGTTATATGTGGGGGCTGGAATAAATACAAGAGATTATAAGGAACGCGTCCCAGCTCTTCTAGATGCCGGTGCTGATGTTCTTTGTATAGATAGTAGTGATGGATTTTCAGTGTGGCAAAAAGAGACTTTGGAGTACATAAAATCTGAGTACCCTGATGCCTTAGTAGGTGCAGGAAATGTAGTGGACAAGGAGGGATTTGACTACTTAGTCAATGCCGGAGCCGACTTTATTAAAGTGGGGATAGGCGGAGGATCGATATGTATCACTCGTGAGATGAAAGGGATTGGCAGAGGTCAAGCAACTGCGATAATTGAAGTTGCAAAGGCCCGAAATGAATATTACGAAAAAACAGGAACTTATATTCCGCTGTGTTCCGATGGTGGAATTGCTCAGGATTATCACATGGTTTTAGCGCTTTCTATGGGAGCTGATTTCCTTATGATGGGGCGATATTTTGCGAGATTTGATGAGAGTCCTACACGTAAGATTATGGTTAATGGTAACTACATGAAGGAATACTGGGGAGAGGGTAGTAGTAGAGCAAGGAATTGGCAGCGTTACGACATGGGATCGGAAAATGACGGATTGAAATTCGAGGAAGGGGTGGATAGTTTCGTGCCGTATGCCGGAAAGCTAAAGGACAACCTTGCGGTGACGCTAGGGAAGATTAAATCGACAATGTGTAGCTGTGGGTCAACAGATCTGCCGCACTTGATGCAGAACGCTAAAATCACGTTAGTTTCAGCTACAAGTATCGTGGAAGGAGGAGCACATGACGTGATCGTGAGAGATCAGAACATGACTTCGTAGTGTATTATGCTTGACTTTAGTTTGTTTTATTGACTTCCGTCAAAAGAGGAGACGTTGGCAGGCTAGAGTTGCATGGGCTTGATATCAGAGAAATTCTGCACAATTCAACAATAAACAAGATTATCGAAGGAAAAATTGATTCGACACATCCCAAGATATCTGTAATTCTCCCTTAAATTTCAGTACTAACTTTGTCCCTAATACCAATTCTGTTCTAAGGTTTCACTTTATTTCAAGAATTATTAAACCCGAATTATGCATTAGGTTTTTGTCATGAGAGTTTAAACTGCAAAGAGAATGGGAGCTCAACAGTTCTTTTGAAGCGCAGGCGTGGTCCCCATCACGGTGAGCATCAAAAGAGCTGGACGTTCCCATTATCAAAGCATTTTCAGCTAGTACTAGATATCTTAATGCATATTTCGGGTTTAAGATTAACTTAAATTTACAATCAAAGAAACCATCTCGTAGAATATTCGTTATTCTTGTGTTGACACTATAAACCTTATATATGAGACAATTATTCCTCTTTTCTTTACTTATGATGTTTTTTATTGCTGGAATTTCGCAAGATATTCCTGTATATACAACATTCGAAAAGTTTGAAAAGGAAGTGTTGACCATAGAAAATGACAAAGTCTATGTTGTTAACTTCTGGGCAACTTGGTGTGGTCCTTGCGTAAAAGAACTTCCTTATTTCGAAGATTTAAAAGAGGAATACAACGGAACAGAAGTAGAAACGATCTTAGTTAGTATAGACTGGGAAACTAATCTCACTAGAAAATTGATTCCCTTTTTAGAAAAGAATGAAATAAAGAAAAAAGTCATTCTTTTTGATGACCCTAAGGCTAATAACTGGATAGATAAAGTAGACCCATCTTGGTCGGGTGCGATTCCCATAACTCTTGTAATGTCAAAGGACGCAAAACATTTTTACGAAAAAGAATATCACTCTACTTCCGAAATTGAAGATGATATTATTAAATTTATTGACAATTAGTAAATCGAGCACAGCTCACTAAATAATTATAATTATGAAACAAATTTCAATTCTTGTTGCACTGCTTGTGCTTGTTTTTGGTATCTCTTCATTCACAATTGATCCACCTTCCGATAAAGCCGACGGTTATGGTATCGGTGACATAGCAGCTGATTTTTCGCTTAAGAATATTGATGGCAAAATGGTTTCTCTTTCTGATTACAAGGACGCTAATGGATTTATCGTTATTTTCACTTGTAACCATTGTCCCTATGCAGTTATGTACGAAGATAGAATTAATGAATTGAATGCTAAATACGCTAAACAAGGGTATCCAGTAATTGCAATTAATCCCAATGACCCTGAAGTAAAGCCAGAAGATAGTTTTGAGAATATGATCGTTAGAGCGAAGGAAAAGAATTTTAAGTTCCCTTACCTTCTTGACGAAGGCCAGAAGATATATCCTCAGTTTGGTGCAACTAAAACTCCACACGTATTCCTTTTAGATAGTAAAAGGGTAGTAAAATATATAGGTTCAATTGATGACAGTGCAAGATCTGCTGAGAATGTGGAAGAGACTTTCTTAGAAGATGCTATCATTTCGTTACAGATGGGAGAAGAAATAAATCCTTCGGTGACCAAAGCTGTTGGTTGTTCCATTAAGACCAAGTCGTAGTAGATGTCTTAATTCATATTTCGAGTTAAGTAGGTAAGATGTGCAAGAAAGTGAAAAAGGGGTCGAACAATAATGTTCGACTCCTTTTTCTATTATTATTCAAATTTATAGCCAGTTCTCGATTTATTTATACGTATGATTTTCTGCCAAGAATGGTATTATTTTTGATTTAGCGCATTGACTGGATTCTCGTAACGGATATCCCCATCAACCATAGTCATTAGAACCTGTGTTTCTAAAATCTCTTGATCTGTGCACGTCAATAAGTTATTGTCTAGCATAACGATGTCTGCATATTTGCCAACTTCAAGACTTCCTTTTTCTTTTTCTTCAAACGCAGCATAGGCATTAATAATAGTATAGCTTGCTATGGCTTCTTTTCTAGTCATAGATTGCTCAGGAAAGAAAGGTTGATCGAAATCTGGTCGCTTCCTGGTTACTGAGGCATAATAACTTTGAATAGGATCGACATCTTCTACAGGTGCGTCGGTTCCATTTGTTACAACTGCACCTGAATCAATAAGTGTTCTCCATGGATAGGCACCTTCTTTAGCTCGTTTCTCACCAAGTCTTGATATCACAAAAGGAGAATCACTTGTACAATGAATAGCTTGCATGCTTGCAATCACACCTAATTCTGCAAAGCGTGGAATATCTTCGAGTGACAAGTGTTGACTGTGTTCCATGCGCCATCGACTATAGAGTTGATCCCTGTAGAACTCTTCAATCATGTCAAGAATTTCTCGATTTCCACGGTCTCCAATAGCATGAACGCATAGTTGCATGTCGTTCTTTTTAGCTAGCTCTGCAATTTTTTTCACCTCTTCTAGAGAGGTTGTATTTTGTCCCTTAAAGCCTGGTTTATCTTGATATTCATCTAATAGCCACGCACCATAGCTCCCAAGGGCACCATCAATTTCTGTCTTAATCGCTCTGCAAGTGAAATAGCCGTCACCTTCGTTGATCACTTTTATCTGAGCTAGCTTTCCGTCCATTTCTTCACTTGATCTGCGGATCATTGCCCAGAGCCGAATGTCAAGTTTTTCTTCATATGCCATGTCAGTGTAATCAGCAATTTCTTTAAACGAAGATCCTGCATCTTGAAAGCTAGTTATTCCTTTCTTAAGGCATTCTTCCATTGCTAATTCTATAGATTCTTCCCATTTTTCATGACGTTCAGCCGGATCAATACTATTGAGATGATCTTGATGTAATGACTTGATCATCGACATAGCTCTCTCTTCGAAGACACCGATCGCATTTCCTGCATTATCGCGTATGATTGCTCCCCCAGCCGGATCTAATGTCTCTAAATCAATGTTTGCTATTTCCATTGCTTTGGCATTGGCAAATAAGCCATGTCCGCTGGCGTGTGTTAGCATAACAGGGTTGTCTGGACTTACTTCACTGAGTTTTTTATGGTCTGGATAACCAAAATAAATCTGGCCAGGATATACTGACCATTTTTCTTGATGCCAGCCCCGGCCTGTAATCCATTCGCCAGGTTCAGAATTCTTGACTTTTTCCTCGACTAAGTGTATGATTTCATCCCAACTTTTAGTTTTTAGAAGGTTTAATTCTTGCAAACTCTTTCCAAGGTTAGAGAAATGGCCATGACCTTCAATAAAACCTGGCATCACGAAGTTTCCATGTGCATCTATCAATCTAGTTGATGTTGCTTGGAATTTTTTTTGTATCTCATCACCTCCTAAAGCCATAATTCTGCCATCCTTTATGGCGATATTACTGTATTTATTATCCGGACCAACCACTGTGTAAATATCAGCATTGTAGATAATTAGATCAGCAATTTCTTTAGTCTCACAACTTATTGCAATAAAAATCACTAGGAAATAGAAACAAATTCTCATGTTATTGTATTTACTTTGACGCGGATAATTTTTTTGGGCTCAAGCCCAAAATCTTTTCGAATAGCAGAATTACCCTATTAATCCTATCTACTTCGATAAAGTCCCCAATTTACAAATTCTTTATATTTACGTGAAACTAAACTTTGGATGGTACACTCTTTCAGCGAAATAAAAACGCTATTTTCGGAATATCTTGCTAACAATTTGTTCTACAAAAATCCCCAGTCCTTATACGATCCCATGAATTACCTAATCGGTCTGGGTGGGAAAAGAGCTCGTCCCGCGATGGCATTAATGGCACATGAGTTATTTCAACCGTTGACAGAAAATGCTTATCGAACAGCAATGGCAATTGAAGTTTTTCATAATTTCACTTTGATGCATGATGACATTATTGATCAAGCAACTCATCGAAGGGCTCAGCCAACTGTGCATTATAAATATGACACTAATGTTGCAATTCTTTCTGGTGACGCAATGATGATTGAGTCTTATCAATGGATTAGCAAAATTGATAAGATCGAACTGATTCCTTCTTTGTATGAAAGGTTCAATAAGCACGCTCTAGGAGTGTGCTATGGGCAGCAAATGGATTTGGAATTTGAAACTAGAAATGATGTCACAATAGAGCAGTATGTTGAAATGATCCGTTTGAAAACCGCAGTTTTGCTAGGCTGTGCAATGGCGATGGGTGCTGAAGTTGCAGGCGCAGATATACAGGCACAAGAACATCTTCAATTGTTTGGAGAGAATATTGGAATCGCTTTCCAACTTCAAGATGATTTTCTCGATACATACGGAGATCCAGAAACTTTCGGTAAAAGAGTAGGTGGTGATATCATTCAAAACAAGAAAACATACTTGTATCTGAAAGCTTTAGAATTAGCGGACGAAGAGCAAAAAGCTGTCTTGGAAAAGTTATATAACAATGACCATGATCTGTCTGATGAAGAAAAAATTACGCAGGTAAAGAAAATATTTAATAGTTTAGTGATTCCAGAGTATGTATTGCAACTAATGGACGCGTACAACAATCTCGGAATTTCGCACCTGAAAGCACTAGGTTTAGAAGAGCGGAAATATCAAGCACTGATTAACCTCTGTACTTATTTATTACAACGAAATAGCTAATGAATTCTCATACTGGAGCAATAATTATTCTCGCTTATCCCGAAGAATTTGTCTCTATGATTCCCGCTTGGTACAGAAAACCAATGGAGTGGGTTGGTATGGTGAATCACGGGAAGGTTGCAGCTGGTCATTCAGCGATGGCACTAGTGAATAAGGCAACTGGTAAGATCTATTATGGTGATTTTGGTCGGTATATTACGCCTTTTGGATATGGTCGAACTAGGATGGAGATGACAGATCCTGACGTGGTTTTTGATTATAAGGTAGAGTTCAAGGATGGCATGATAGTCGATAAAAAAGCCTTGTTCCAGCATATTTATGAGCATCCTGAAAAAACACATGGTGGCGATGTTATGTATATTTCATTGAATCAAGACATAGACTTTGATAAATGCTTGCGGTTCATGACCAAAATGAATGATAAGGGGTCAATAATTTATGATCCTTTCGGTAAGGGACGATCCAACTGTTCAAGATTTGTATATGACACTATACTTGCGGGAGTAACAGACAAGACTATCAAGAAAAAATTAAAGAGGAAAAGCCCTTTAACTCCCTCGCCACTGGGAAATGTATTTCATGGAACTAATGAAGATTCGCATGTCTTTACACCTGAGGGTAATCAGGTTGTCAAGGATAAATCCATTAGGGTGGTCATAAAACATCTTTTTAAGAAAGCCGAAAAGCCAAGTTCATTACCTTTGACTCAGGATGAAAAGAAGGAGAAGTTTTTGGGGTTGAACCCCAAAAATAAGTGGTCATACCTTGGGGGAGTAGGTGATGAAGCGTACATTCTGGCACGAAAAATTACGGATAATTCCATCATGATAGAAAAGTACGGCGCACATCAGAAACTAGATTTTGTGCAAGAATTTGAGCTTCATAAGTCTTTTGATCCAGACAGTAATTATGAATTTATACACGACTGTAATGCATCTTGGATAACTGTAATCCAAGATGGTAAGAAGCTTCGGATGAATGCATTGATTAAAGTATAACCTTGCAATTCCACCATTCCTTTTCAATTATCGCATTGTTTTTTTCATAAAATTTCACAGCAGGTGTATTCCAGTCAAGAACTTGCCACTTCACAAGTTTTGCCTCTAAGGTTTTGGCTTCCGCCAAAAGTGCATCATACAGAAGCTGCCCGATACCGTGCTGACGGTGGCCCTCCTTAACAACGAAATCTTCTAAATACAGCATCCTTCCTTTCCACGTGCTATAAGTCATATAATAGATACAAACTCCAACTACCTTATTTTCAAGTTCTGCCACTATAGCTGAGAAAGTGTTCTTTTCAAATTCTTTCACATAATATGGAATGTCAATGTGCAGCTCATTTTCAGCCTTTTCGAAAACGGCTAGTTCACGAACTAAGGAGTAAATGGATGGCATATCGATTACCGTGGCTTTTCTTATAGTTATTTGTGCCTGCATTTCTTGTTATTTATTCGAATAAAGATGGAAAAATCCCGGAACAAATAATTGAATAGAGTATAAAATGTAAAGCGAATGTTTTGAAGGAATTGAGAGAAAGAAATCGGAATAAAAAAAAAGCACCTAAAACGAATAGTGTTATGGGCTATCGAATCAGCTATAATTTAATGACTTTTTACGAAAATTTTCGGTGTAAGCGTTTGGAATACAAATAAATAGTGCTACATTTGCATTCCCATTTGAGGGAGGTCGCAAAAAAATGAGGTATAACTCATTGATTTACAACTGATAAGAACGATTTTTTTTAATATATATTGAAATTAGGTTATGCCTACAATTAATCAATTAGTACGAAAAGGACGAAAAAAAGTAATAGTGAAGAGTAAATCTCGTGCGCTAGAATCTTGTCCACAAAAAAGAGGAGTATGTACTCGTGTATATACTACTACGCCAAAGAAACCGAACTCTGCATTGAGAAAAGTAGCGAAGGTGAGATTAACAAATGGACAGGAGGTTATTGCCTACATTCCAGGAGAAGGTCACAACCTACAAGAGCACTCAATCGTGTTGATTAGAGGTGGAAGGGTTAAGGATTTGCCTGGTGTAAGATACACTATCGTGAGAGGTGCCTTAGATACAGCGGGAGTAACTGACCGACTTCAATCTAGATCGAAATACGGAACTAAACGTCCTAAAAAATAAGCTTCAAATCTTTAAAAGAATATGAGAAAAAGAAGACCAAAGAAACGAATTGTTGCACCAGATCCACGTTTTAACGATACGTTGGTAACGCAATTTGTTAACAACTTAATGTTGTCAGGTAAGAAAAATGTTGCCTTCAAAAACTTTTATGACGCTATGGATATCATAGAGGAGAAGTTAAGTGAGAATCCACATGAGGTATGGCAAAAAGCACTGACTAATGCTACTCCAGCTGTTGAGGTTCGATCTAAGCGTATAGGTGGTGCAACCTTTCAAATCCCAACTGAGATTCCAGCTAAGAGAAGAACTTCGATTGGAATGAAGTGGTTAATCCGTTTCTCAAGAGAAAGAAGTGGAAAAGGAATTGCAGAAAAATTAGCAAACGAATTGATTGCTGCAAGTAAAAGTGAAGGTGGTTCAGTGAAAAGAAAAGAGGATACGCATAGAATGGCTGAGGCCAACCGTGCATTTGCTCACTTTAGGTAACCACATTTTGTATTTAAATAATAATTGATTTTCAAAGGATATGTCTACAGATTTAACATTTACAAGAAATATCGGTATTGCTGCTCATATTGATGCAGGAAAAACTACTACTACAGAACGTGTATTGTATTATACGGGAATGAGCCACAAGATTGGTGAAGTTCACGATGGTGCTGCTACGATGGACTGGATGGAGCAGGAACAGGAAAGAGGTATTACTATTACTTCAGCTGCTACCAAAACCAATTGGAAGTGGAAGGGGCAGGATTACCCTATGAATATTATCGATACTCCTGGTCACGTTGATTTTACTGTTGAGGTAAATAGGTCTCTTCGTGTATTGGATGGTCTTATTTTCTTGTTTTGTGCAGTAAGTGGCGTTGAGCCTCAATCTGAGACTAACTGGAGATTAGCTGATAATTATGCTGTTCCAAGAATTGGGTTTGTCAATAAAATGGACAGATCGGGTGCTGACTTTTTTAATGTTGTAAAAGATGTTGAAGAAAAGTTGGGATCAGTAGCTATACCTCTTCAAGTGCCAATTGGAGCTGAAGAGAGGTTTAAAGGTGTGATTGATCTTATTACAAACAAAGCAATTGTTTGGAATGAAGATGACATGGGAATGACTTTTGAAGAAATTGCAATGCCAGAAGATCTTATCGACGTAGCTAAAGAGTGGAGAAGTAAATTACTTGAAGCAGTAGCGGAATATGATGAGAATTTGATGGAGAAATTCTTCGAGGATGAAGATTCTATCACTGAGCAAGAAATGATAAATGCTGTAAGAGGTGCGGTATTGGACAATAAATTTGTGCCAATGATGTGTGGTTCTGCATTTAAAAACAAAGGAGTACAAGCAGTACTTGATGCTGCATGTGCGTTTTTGCCTTCGCCATTAGATATTGATGCTGTGCAAGGTACAAATCCAGAGACTGATAAAGAGATTTCAAGAAAGCCAAGTGTTGAAGAGCCATTTTGTGCACTAGCATTTAAGATTGCTACCGACCCATATGTAGGGAGATTAGCATTTTTTAGAGTATATTCAGGTGCGTTAGATGCAGGGTCGTATATATTCAATACAAGATCTGGAAGTAAAGAAAGAATTTCAAGACTATACCAAATGCACTCTAACAAGCAAAATCCTATCGATAGGGTAGAAGCTGGTGATATTGCTGCAGGTGTAGGTTTTAAAGATATTAGAACTGGTGATACTTTGTGCGCTGAGAAACATCCAATCGTATTGGAAAGCATGAAGTTTCCAGATCCTGTTATTGGAGTAGCAGTAG
>CALBVQ010000047.1 GCA_937969485.1 uncultured Saprospiraceae bacterium
AAAGACAAACTGTGATAATAATATATTCAAAAATTGAATCAAAGAAATTATGATAGGAGTCTCATTCATATTCCTACCATTTTAATTTTATACCAATTCTGTTTTAAGGTTTTACGTTATTTTCAAGAATTATTAAATCAATTACAAGGCAGAAAACGCAAGGATAGCCTTAGCTATCATGAGTATTTCTAACGAAGTAATTGCTTTTATAAACTTGAAAATATGAGAAATTCTAAAACAAAATTGGTATTAGTAACTATCCCAGACTTACGATGCGAATAGATTCTACTAAACTATTGTAGTGATACGCCCACGCAGATAGAATATGGAATGTTCTACAGAAATCTAAAATACAAGTTACAAGGTCTTATACCAATTAGCCTTTGGGGTCCCAACCCCTCACCTTGTAAACCGACACCCAAGTTCACCGTAATAATCAAGTAATCCAGTAATCCAATAGTCCCTTGAACCCGCAGTAAGACAACTAACAGTTCAATAATACACAATACTTTTCTTCACCTTAAAAACAATATAAGAAAAGGTGCGCCAGAAATCTCTTCCAACGCACCCAGTAGTTTTAAGGAATTAATACCATTAATCCCAAGACCACCCAAATTTCAACTTCAATCCAGCATATGGGCCAGATAATTCTTGATCTGATAAGCCAGTTAAATTGCTTTCAGTAATAATTCTGTATCCACCATCAACCCCAATCTTCATCCATCGGAATACATTAAATTCCATGGTAACACTAGGTTGAAAAACATTGATGTTATCTAGTATCTCTTCGTTCGTAATATTTCCACGACCAGCATAAATATTAAATACTGGATGAAATGCTTTATGAGCCCAAGGCGAGTATCCTAGTGTCAGACCATTGGAGTTAAGGTCAAGGGTTCCTAGGTTATTGTCGCTGAACTGAGCATTAAGACCGTCCCATCCAACTAGGACTTTCTTATTCAATTCAAATACGAAAAATCCATTTCTTGAAACACTAAAGTCGTCTTGAAAGGTGCTGATGTTATGCATATATCCTCCCCACACTCCAGTGACTGATATTCCTTTTCTTCCAAAAACAGTTTCATCTTTTTGGGCTTCAACCGATACACAAACAGTAAAAAATAGGGCTAGTAGTAATAAGATCTTTTTCATAAGTTTAATTTTAATTGGTTATATATTTTTGACAGAAAGGTTTGTCAGTCAATTGTAAAGACACAAATTTGACGAGAGGGTTACAATATAAGTTACGTGGAAGACTAGATTTTACGATGAATGAATCAATTCCCTCGACTAAAGACTAAAGTATATCATATGAAGATAGTTTGTCAACATCTACTATTGTCTGATCCGAACTGTGCGAAGTCATTGGTTGGAATCGAGCAGAGTGCACAAGATCTTTTTCGAGATAAG
Organism: uncultured Saprospiraceae bacterium; assembly: GCA_937969485.1. Lineage (GTDB taxonomy): Bacteria > Bacteroidota > Bacteroidia > Chitinophagales > Saprospiraceae > JAHDFB01. The sequence goes on from CALBVQ010000047.1 coordinate 1,411, forward strand.
AAGTCCTAACCTTTATTTTCTGATCAAAGACCTCATCAAAAGCAGAAATAAAAAGCAAGAACTCTACTCCTTGGATCGCACCTTTTTCATTGAGGAGATTACAAGGTGAATCTTCGTCCACCACATGAATTATTGTCCAGCTAGTAGTAAGTAGACTTATTGAGGTAAGCTGAAGAGGTAATCTCTTATATCTCCGCACCAGAACGCCATCATCTTGCTCAACATATGACATAATTAAGATAGCCTCCAATTCACTCAAATCGGTATTGGCTACGTTAGTGAGTCGAACAGTAAGTGAACTCTTGCCGTCTGCAGAATTCACCAAGATATTGTCACTGAATCGTATATCCACCTTAGAATTACTGAACCTACCATAAACTAGACCAGTTGCCACTGCGAAAAAGATCAAGCCTAGAAATGCTTCAAAGGAGGCCAAGGCATTTGTCAAAAAAGAATCAGGGCTTATCGCTCCATACCCCACAGTAGTGAAGGTTTGGGTACTAAACCAAAGACAATCCCACCATGATAATACTTCTTTGGAGGTCGCTAGACCATCCACACCTATACTATAATAAAATGTAGCAAAAATCACATTCAAGAAAATATACCCGAAGAGAATTACCCCATAAAAAGTAATACTACGAAGCTTGACAAATTGCCTATACAGATTCCATCGCTTGGTACGAGCAATTCCTACCATGCTCACGTTCAAGCTTCCATCCTTGTTCATAAGACGGATATTAGGAACAGAAAGATTGTCCGCAAATCCTAATTCTAGTAATCTTTCGTCGACCGACTTCTCGCTAGAATACAATTGAGATTTTGATTTTTTATCCTCTTTTGCCATACCAAGGTAAATATGAAGATAAATTAACGAAATTTGTGCCTTCAAACACTCTAAGATGAATCTAAATTTACCTTCTCCATTACAAAAAATACATGTCAATGACAAAGTGGGAGAAATATATATTAAAAGAGATGACTTGATTCATCCTATGATCTCAGGAAATAAATGGAGGAAATTAAAGTTTCTAGTTGAGAGCTTTGAAGGAAAAAAGATTGTAACATATGGTGGAGCATATTCCAATCATATCCTGGCAGTTGCAGCCTACTGTAACCAGTATGATATTCAGTCCGAAGCTTACATAAGGGGAGAAGAACTCCATGCTACGAATCCTACCCTAAGTTTGTGTAAAGAATTAGGAATGCGCTTTCATTTCATAGATAGAGACGCTTATAGAAACAAAACAACTTTGTTGAGATCGCAGTCAGCTTCCGTTATTGATGATCAGCTTGTAATTCCAGAGGGTGGCTCTACCCCATTTGTAAAGATTGGAATGAAGCAATTAGTAGATGAAATACGTGAAGAACTTGTTGAAAAGGAAAACCTACATATGTATTGCTCATATGGTACAGGCGGAACTGCGTATGGAATTCTACACAATCTAACTTCCCTAGAAAGATTGACTGTGATTCCTGCAATAAAGGGAGTTACAGAGCAAAGGTTCTTGGAGAATTCACTTGTGCTAGATTGCGATATCAATACCGCATATGAAGTAGTTTACTATGAAGAGATGAAAAGGTATGCGGCGAAGGATATGAGGCTTTTTACATTCTGCGAGGAATTCTTAGGGACCCATAAGATCTTACTGGACCCTATCTACACGGCAAAAGTGATGTACTATATCATGCACCACGAAAAAGCAACCAAAAGCACAAAGGTGTTGATTCATAGCGGTGGACTTCAAGCATGGAATGGATATTTCTTCCGCTTTCCAGAACTAAAGAATGAACTTCCGCTAATATATGACTATATCAGAGCTAATGCCTTATCAATAGCTTGAGGGAAAAAATCATATTCTAACTTTTGGACTTTAGCAGCAATTTCTTCAGGAGAATCAGTAGGGCTAAGTTGACATGATTCTTGTAAAATAACTTCTCCTTCGTCGTATTTTTCATTGACGTAGTGAACTGTTATTCCAGAACTACTCTCATTATTGGATTTTACAGCAGTGTGAACATGCATTCCATACATTCCTTTCCCGCCATATGCAGGTAAAAGTGCAGGATGGATGTTTATTATGCGCTTGGGGAAAGACTCGATAAGATAAGCCGGGATAAGCAGCAGAAAGCCCGCAAGGACGATAAGGTCAATCTCTAAACTTTTTAAGATCGCTAGTAATTTGACTCCATCCACAAATTCCTTCTTACCCATGACTACAACGGGGATTTTCAATCGCTTGGCGCGTTGAATCACGAATGCATCGTACTTGTTAGTAAAAATTAAGGAAACCTCAACATTTGAGGAGGGCTTGAAGTAAGAATGAATATTCTCTGCATTGGAACCGCTTCCACTTGCAAAAATTGCAATACGTTTCATCAGTCTATCTTCTTAGTGGCTGAAACACTGCGGTTCTATATGGATCTATTCCTACCATGATATCATAAACCACAATCTTTTCTGCTCGATCTGCCGCGAGATAGATTTCTAAGATTTCATCATGTTTGCTATCGCTAAACATCTGCACATACATAGCATTAGGATAAGATTCACTAGCTCTTTGAATAGACTTCAAAGCTGACAGCATAATAGCTTTTCCTTTTGCTGGATCCTCGTGCATTATGTCAAGGCCTTTCCTGTGGTATGTGTATAGAGCCTCACGCATGGTTTTTAGTCGAGGGTTTAGAATATTTTCTACCATCCAGTATCGACTTCTTTTTCTATTTCCTCCTCCTGGAGACCAGCCTGCACTTAATTGAACATCACTCGGTAGTGACAATATCATATTATTTACAATACTAAAATACTTCTCACCGCCATACTTGGAAAACGAATCGTAGTCCATGCCAATGATTGTATAAGCATAGAAAGTAAGTAGTGCAGACAAGTTATCAAAGTACTTTTCTTCGCTATTTCTTATCGGTTGATTTTCTATATAGGTAAAAGAGGCAGATTCTTTGTAATTTAAAAGAGTGGTTTTCTGTGTAGAATTAAAGATAGGACGGATAGACTGGATAGTAAAATCAGCGGTAAAGGAATTATTTCCATCTTCATTAGTGATCGCAATTAGTAAGTTTCCCTCTATTCGCTCCTCAGTCTCAAAATCATCATTTGTCCACTTCGTCGAATTAAGGAATTCTTGAATTTCCGCTTCCATAAGGGTGATAACTCTGGGATCTGTAGTATTCAAGTTGGGCGCTTGTACACTTACTGAAATATTTAATTCTTGCCCGCTTATTTGAACTACTGTCAAAAGCATCAAAACAAATACAAAAATATTCTTAGTCATCAATTTGTGAATTTTATCTATTAACCCCTCAAAAGGCTCATTTACCTACATCATAACGCATGCACAAGGGCATCTATTATATTTCTTGCTGCTTTTTTCTTACTCATCAAAGGATGCGCTTCAACTAGTCCATTCTCATCGTAGATACTTATCTTATTAGTATCATGACCGAAACCAGCACCCTTATCTGCAAGTGTATTCAGCACTATAAAATCAAAATTTTTCTTCTTTAATTTAGCTTGTGCATTTACACTTCCGTTCTGGGTTTCCAGAGCAAAACCTACATGAATTCTGCTACCTTTGATTACACCAAGTGTCTTAGCTATGTCAGTAGTTCGCATGAGTGGTACCTTAAGATCGTCATCAGCCTTCTTGATTTTTTGATCAGAAACACTTGCGGGCTTGTAATCAGCAACTGCGGCTGCAAAGATCACAATGTCAGCATTCTCGAAATTCTGCTTCACAGCTTCGTACATATCCTCTGCACTGCGAACTTTTATCGTCACATACTCTTCAGTTGTGGTAATTGGGCTTGGGCCCAAAACCAAAGTGACGTTGGCACCTCTTTCAGCGCAAGCTTCGGCTACAGCAATTCCCATCTTACCTGTACTTCTATTTCCAATATATCTTACTGGATCTAAATCTTCATAAGTGGGCCCGGCAGTAACAATTACATTTTTGCCAATCAAATCTTGGGAAACCGCAAAATGGTCCTGCAATATCTGGACAATATCTTCAGGTTCCGCCATCCTGCCATTTCCACTCAATCCACTGGCAAGTTCACCATTACCTACGTCAATCATTCGGTTACCGTATGATTTTAATTTCTTTATATTATTCTTAGTCGAGGGATGTACCCACATGTCTAAATCCATCGCCGGAGCAAAGTAAATAGGACATTTAGCAGATAGATAACAGGCGATTACCATATTATCGGCAATACCATTTGCCAATTTCGCCAAGGTTGTTGCTGTTGCTGGTGCAACTAACATTAGATCAGCCCAAAGGCCTAGATCTACGTGATTATTCCAGCTGTCACCAGAACTCACATCACTAAACACTTGATTCTTGGAAAGTGTAGAAAAGCTGAGAGCAGAAACAAAGTCTGTAGAGGCAGGTGTCATGATGACTCGTACCTCAGCTCCTTGCTTTATCAATAAACGGGTAAGTATCAAACTTTTGTAAACAGCTATTGAGCCGCTGACTGCAAGTAATATCTTCTTACCCTGTAATTGCATGGTAATTAGTTCTTAACTATTATTTTTCAGTTGGAGTCTCTACCTCCTGATTTCTATAGCTATAATCTAAACGGTCGTTTAAGAACTCATCTGTAGCAATAAGTACTGGATTAGGAAGTCTCTCGTAAAATTTCGAAATCTCGATCTGCTCTTTATTTTCCTGCACTTCTTCGATTGTCTCAGAAGTAACAGCAAATTCTTTCAACTTAGAATGTAGTTCTTCTCTTAGATCTACTGAAAGTTGATTTGCTCTCTTAGTGATAATCGTTAGTACTTCGTAAATATTTCCTGTTACCGCTGCAAGTCCTTTTACATCACGAGGTGATACATTAGGGTCTAAACCTTGAACTTTACTTTTTATATCTGACATATTATAATTCCTTTAGCTTATTACTAGAATCTTTTTTAATAACATTAAGTTCCTTACGGAACTTAGATCTTGGATGTTTCTTTGAAAATTGCTCAATTCGCAAAACAACAGCTTCATATCTTTCTTTCTGCTTACTATAAATACTGTTCTTTGCTAAATGGTAGGCTGCAAGAACAGATTTATAGCGCGCTTCTTCCACAAGTTCCGAATCAGGGAACTCTAGAATCATATTTTCAAAAGCTACTAATGCAGCCTCATCTTGTTTTATTGCTAGATAAAGTTCACCTTGGTGAAATGCCTTTATCTCATTCTTCTTTCGCATGTCAGCAATCAACTTATTAGCCTCTTCAACTTTATCTGAATTAGGAAATGTGTTGATGAACAATTGAAAATCGCCAATTGCCTTATCACTGTATGATTGATCCAACTTAAAATTGGGGCTAAGTGCAAAATTACTGTAGGCTGCCATGTAAAGGGCCTCCTCCCTCTTCTCGTCATTTATGTAGGTATTTGCAAAGTTCTTAAAGTAATGATTTGCTAAAATATACTCCGACAAGTGATAGTGAGTATAAGCATACTTAAAGAAAATATTTGCAGCTTCCTCTTTTCCTCGAAAATACGGTATTACAATCTCATAAAGTGATTGTGCCTGAAGATAATTCTCTTCTTCATAGTATTTATCTGCTGTCTCTGCCATCACTTGAGGATCACCACTTGCCCGAACTTTTTCAAATTCAGTTTTACAAGAGGTGAACAACACCATAAGGATAACAAATAGGAAAGAAATATTCTTAAGTCTCATAAGCCCGCAAAGATAGTACAATTATACTAACGAATCAAACGATCAATTGTGATATGATATATGAAGATTTATCGCATTTAACCCGAAATATGCATTGATACCAATTCTGTTTTAGAATTTCGCATATTTTCAAGTTTATAAAAGCAATTACTTCGTTAGAAATACTCATGATAGCTAAGGCTATCCTTGCGTTTTCTGCCTTGTACTTGATTTAATAATTCTTGAAAATAAAGTGAAA
>CALBVQ010000048.1 GCA_937969485.1 uncultured Saprospiraceae bacterium
TTTCAGCTCGTAATAGATATCTTAATGCATATTTCGGGTTAAATCAAGTACAAGGCAGAAAACGCAAGGATAGCCTTAGCTATCATGAGTATTTCTAACGAAGTAATTGCTTTTATAAACTTGAAAATATGCGAAATTCTAAAACGGAATTGGTATAACGCACTCTACCATCCATTTACGGTCTCTCCCTAAGTATACTACAGAATACTACCATAAAAATTGCTACTACTTTTGGGCGAAAGCCCGCTTTCTTCAATTAGGGCTACATGTAATCAAAAAAGCCCGCACTCGTTAAAGTGCAGGCTTCGGTATATATAATCTTATCTTTTTAATTTCGTTGGACTTTCTGTAAATAGCCATTCACATCCTCCACTAGATGAGCTTCTGAATATCCTCTATTGATAGCTTTAATAAGAGCTTGCTCAGCCTCTTCAACTGAGTTATATCCACTTAGCACAAAGATCGTAAAATCGCCTTTAGTCCATTGTTCAATTTCTCCTATGTCTTTTACACTTCCAGTGTCAAACCATAAAGGGTCTGTGTAAGAAGCCAATCTCACCTTAAAGTTGCTTACACTACCTTGAGGAATAAATTCTCCCTCATAATAAGTCTTGCTCGAACCTGTATTCACTAACTCCAACTGAGAAGTAATTAAGGGTTCATAGACAATAAATGCATCTCTAAAACCTCTTCCTTTTATCTCTCTTAGCTTTTCCTTTGCTTCGTACTCGTCATAGAAATATCCCATTCTGATCTTTACAGTACCAGACTTTCGTACTTTGTAAAGATTACCCAGTTCGCTTAATTTCAAGAATGATGAAATATCTCCCTGAGAACGCGACAAAGAGGCTAATTGGATAAAGTACACATTGCTAGCGCTTGTAATAATTTCTCTGTAAGCTACTTTGTGCGCACCTTCCAAACTAAAATAATTGTCAGTGCCAAGAACTACTGAATTAGTCTCATAAACCCTAACAGTCTCATCAAGGATTGACTCGCTTATTTCATCAAGCTCTTCCACAGAGATATTAGTTATCACATTCTCTTCAGTAAGGATAATCGCAGTTTCACTAGCCAAGTCCAGTTCTTCTTCTAATTCTTGTTCGATAGACAATAATTCATCTTCAGAAATAGTAATTACGTCTTCTTGTGTAGCAGAAGGAACGACCATTTTTTCAAAGGTAGCTTCTTCGCTTGTAATTGCAACTGGTTTTGTTGAGAATGAAGTTGTTGGGATGACCTCTTTAACTATTGTATTATTCGTATTTTCTTGAACTTGCATTGCGATCGTGTTACGCTGTGCTAATTCATTTAGATCTAAAGCTTGAGGAATTTCAAGGTTGTCTTCGCCATTAAAGGCCAGAAACTCCTCATTTAAGTTTTTTGCGATATAGATATCTTCTTTTCCTTTACCACCCAGTCGAGTAGATGCAAAATAGGCTAATCCATTGGATGGATCGACTGTATAGTAGTAATCGTCCATAGGTGAATTAACTCCTTTTCCTAGGTTTTGTACTCCAGTCACTGTTCCATCTGCGTTAACAGTAGCTTTAAAAACATCATATCCTCCTATTCCATTGTGAAAGTCTGAAGAGAAATATAGAGTATTACCTTTTATGCTAGGTGTAATTTCATTACCTGGCGTATTAACTTCTGCACCCATGTTAGTAGGTGTAGTCCAAATTCCATCTTCAAGGTGAGAAATGTATAAATCAAATTTACCTTCTCCACCTACTCTATTACTGCAAAATATCATAGTAGTTCCTCCATTCAATAAAGCGGGAAAGGCTGTTGCACTTCCCTCTTCGTTATGTTGGAATGCAACTTCGTTGTCCCAATCTCCATTTTCATCAGCCACGTCACCCAAGAAAATACTAAGATCAGTTTCGCCACCGCTTATGTGCTTGTAGCCATCAGCAAAATTATTTTGAGTATATGCTACTTTTACACCACTATAAGATAGTGGACCAACATTATGTGTTTGTTTAAGATCAGATCTTAGGAAGCTAATATTCGTGAAATTAGCATTTGACTTTTCTCTACATACGAAAAGTTGGTTTCCAGCTTTCTGAACATGTGAGAAATTCCTTTTCATGTTTTCTCTCTTCATATCCGTACGGAAAGAACTGTAAATCAATTTATTATTATAGAAACTAACTCCAAAATCAGAAGATGGGCTATTTCCTTCAAATAAAGAAATGTCGTACTCTTCTTCTTCCTGAAGGAACATTTTCGCATAATCGCAAGACACTGCAAAATGTTCACCTACCTCTTGGTTAATTGCTTTGTACTTCCAGTACCAAATTTGAGCTTTATCGTATTGCCCTAAAGATTTCATTACATGCGCATAGTTAAGCATGTGTCTAGGCTCCATGAATTCGTGTTGACCTAAGTCTTCATACCACTTTATAGCATTCATGTAGTTTTGCGTCCTAAAATAGGCTTCCGCCAAATTCCCAATAACCATTGCGTTACCTGGATCAGTCCGTAAAATTTTCTGATAATTGTAAATAGCTAGGTCATAAGCGCCAAGCTGAAATTGTTTATTTGCCTTGGCAAACAAATCCTGGCCTTGCACCTGACCTATCGTCATTGCAAAACAAAGTGTTAAAAAGAGAAACTGTATTTTTCTGTACATGATAAGATTTTACTTAATCAATAATCCTATTCTATCAACTAAATGATATTATAAATAGCAAATATATAAACTAAGCTGTAAAACTACAAGATACATATGAAATAAATTTATAATATGTTTGCAATCTCGATATTATTTGAAAAAACAATGTCTCATTTTAGCTTTATCTAGGGGTAAAATTGCAGCTATACATGAAACTCAGCATAAATCTATACAAAATATGGTAGTCATATAAATAATTTAGGTATTTTTAAAGAATATGATGATTATTACTTTATAGTCTTAATTCCCCTCGCAGACAATTTATATAAGAAGCTTAAGTAAGAATATCAGAAATTAGAGCATTCAGGTATCTCAAACCTTATATTTGTTTTATATTGCATTCAAATTACAAAACGGCGGACATGTAAAATTTGTCTTCTAGTTCTTACAAATTCAGAATAATACTTGATGAAAAGAATTATATTCATTCTAACACTACTTCTCTCTTTCGGCTTAGAAATGTCAGCTCAGTGTGACCCACCTTCTATTCTATGGGACGAG
>CALBVQ010000049.1 GCA_937969485.1 uncultured Saprospiraceae bacterium
ATCCTTAAGGAGTAAATCTATATTCTCTCCAGTCTCTGCCGACAAAGCGTACGTCTTGTAACCAATATCTGTATACATTTTGTCTAAAAAAGCGAGCATATTATTTTCCCTTTCTCCGTGAAGGTCCATTTTATTGAAAACAATACTTACAGGAATATTATATGGCTCAGTCATCATCAGGAACCTATCGATAAAACCTTGTTTTAGATTGGGCTGCTTGATTGTCATGATCAATATAGCCTTATCAATATTCGACGCAAGTAAATGCAGAAAATGGCGTTTCCTGGGAGACTGTCGAACTACGTAGTTTACCCTTCTGTCTATCTTCTTGATCAGTGCTTTATTCTCTTCTTCAACAATGAATTGAACCCGATCTCCCACGGCAACAGGGTTGGTCAGCTTAAGGCCATTTAGCCGGAACTTACCTATAATTCTCGCCTCAAAGATTTCTCCATCATCGCTCTTTATATGGTACCAACTACCGGTTGATTTTATGATTGTCCCTTTATGCATTTAGTTGTTTTTTCTCCTGAACTAGGAGAGTAACTTATCAATATCCGCAGCTAATTTCGCATCTTTTTCCGTAACAATGTTACCTGCGTCGTGTGTATTTAATTCTATGCTCACTGTATTGTACACATTGGACCACCATGGGTGATGGTTGTGCTTTTCGGAAAGTATGGCAACTTTAGTCATAAAAGCAAATGCTTCAATGAAATTTTCAAACTTAAACGTCCTTTTCAACTTATTGTCTTCTTCGATCCAACTTGAGTTCATCTTTTTTCTTTTAAGAACACAAAAAGTCATAGATAGTTAGCATCACAAAAAAAAGGCTGTCCAAATGGACAGCCTACGCTATTGATTAAAAGTATTCTTTGAGTTATTAACTCAAGGGGATATTAAATTCACGGCGTATACATACTAAGGGTGTAATATATTTGCAGTTGCAAGTATATTGTAGATATACTCTAAAAACAAAACCTTAACATTTCATTTTTTGGAGTTTTATATAACAAGTTTTACTATTTTCCTTTATATTTACAATATTTACGTTACAAAATAGTTGGAGTTTTAAATGGGAAATCACGTAATCTCTCTGGTACATAAACTTACAAAAAGAGAGAAATTTTACTTTTCAAAACTATATAGCGACTCTAAAACCAAAAATTTTGTGCGTATTTATACCTTTATAAATAGCCACAATCCCTGCACAATAGCCGATATTAAGGCACACTTTAAGAACTCTCCTATAGAAAATAACTTACCTAGTGAACTGAATCTGCTTTATAAAAGGCTATTAAGAGCGCTAAACATCTACCACATCAATCTTGATCGAGATGAGTTCAACCTGCATCAATCGGTACAAAACATAAGAATTCTTCTATCGAAAGAAGAACAGACGCAGGCTCGTAAAATATTGGCTAAGGCCAAAAAGAAAGCAGCAGAAAATGAAGAATATAGCAGTTTGGTTAAACTGATTTCCTTGCAAGAAGAAATAGAAGCAACTACAATCTCAAATAACATCATTAAACAATTCAGTAAATTTGAAGAAGAAAGGAGAACTTGTTTTGAAAAAATTGGGAATTTCTTTAAATTTCAACGACTTCTTCATAGCTTCATAACCATTCAATATACGGATGGTATCGCAATTAATGAGCCCTCTAATTTTCCTTATCTCTTTGAAAACCCGCTGCTTGAAAATCGGAGCTCGGCGTTATCAAAACGATCTCTAGAGATGTACTTAAGTTGCAAAAACTTTCAACATTATCTTTCTGGAAATTACACAAGCTCTTTACCATACAGTAAAGAAAGAATTTCTTTAGTTCAACAAAACCCCCACATCTTTAAGAAAAACACCGTGTGTTTAGCTATAAATAATCATGTAATGAGCCTTATAGGTGCTAATCTGTATGACAAAGCTGTCGAATTTATAGCAATGCTGGACAACTTTAGTGACGTAGAAGACCCTAAGAAAACCATTCCGTACATAAAAAACTATTTGACACTGATAGTACTAGTCGACACTAATTCGAATGAAAAACTTACTTCCTTTATTAGGCAGTCTCAAGCTGAATTACAAGAGCACCTTAACTCTATTAGTAGTACGCAAAGGGATCAATGGTATTTCAACATATTCATAGGATTATTTCACCTAAAACAATTCAATAAAGCCTTAGATTTATTTACAATCTGGTCGCAATTTACTATTCAAGAACACAATTTCCTTGTTAGCAAATTAGTAAGATGCATCTGTTTTTGTGAACTAAAACAATATCAATTGCTAGAAAGTGAGAGCGAAAATCTTATTAAGCTAAATAGAAGAGAGGCTCACAAGAGAATATTCATCACTTCATTCTATCAATTCTTTCAATCCTATATTAAGAAGAAAAATCTAACAATAGCACTAGCTAAGTTAAGAAGTGAAATAACTCAATTAAAAAGCACCAACAACCAAGAAAACCAATTCATGAAAAGACTTGATATATATTATTGGCTAGATACTGCTGGGGACTCTCTGCTAATGTAAAAAGAGATCTCTGAAGCGAGATCTCTTTGGTATTGATTAAAAGTTGTACGATATCAAGACTCTTTAATTTCGTGGGTTTTTCGAATTGTCAGAACACGAGATTGTTATACAGATTGAATAATTCCTGCATTTTATTACGCATTTATTAAGACATTCTGTGTTAGTCTATTCTATCAGTAAATAAATATGAAAAAAATCGTAACGCATTTGCAAGATTTGTTAAATATAAAAATGGAGTTTTAACACATTAAATTCACCTCATTTGGCTTTTCCAATCTAATTATATCAATTCTATTTTCTTTCACTTTGTGAGAAAGGTTAAGCCCGAATTATACATCAGGTCTTATACCAATTCTGTTTTAGAATTTCGCATATTTTCAAGTTTATAAAAGCAATTACTTCGTTAGAAATACTCATGATTGCCAAGGCTATCCTTGCGTTTTCTGCCTTGTACTTGATTTAATAATTCTTGAAAGTAAAGTGAAACCTTAAAACAGAATTGGTATTAGTCATGAGAGCTTCAACCCACATTATGCATTAGAAAATTTATTACGTCTTGAATTTCTACCTTGTAGAAAAACACTTGGAGTTTTAGTTCAATTATTTATGTTCGAATTTATTACTTTCGGTCATATTTTTTACCCTATTAATTTTGGACCGTACCATAAAATGGTGTTTTTAGAGAATGAGTCCAAGGCAAGAGTACCAACTTTCAGAGTGACGTGCGTTACCACTTTTCACTGAAGCAAACTGCAATAACGCGCGGATAGTCTTAGCAATCTCCATCAAATAGACGGACAATCTTTTGCTTCAGCACAATTTACCACGTTGAAGTTGAAATAAAGCTTGAAATGAAACTTGATGTTTCGAATCGGAAGCGATGGTAAAAACATTGAACCCCAATTATGACTTAGAAAATTAAGAACATCTTGAGCTACTTGCGAAATATAGCGCTTCGCTCATTTTTACTCAATCACCAAAGCGATGCCATGCCTCATTCATAAAAACTTAAATTTCATCGGCAATTCAAGCCTCATTACAATGTTCTACTACATGAATTGGGCTAAAATGCAAATAGAATGAGTGCTCAACAGCTCTTTTGAAGCGAAGGCGTAGTCGCCGTCACGATGAGCATCAAAAGAGCTTAACGCTCACATTATCGAAGCAGTTTGTGCTCGCAATAGTTATGCCAAATGTATATTGCGGGTTTAATGGTTCTAGATTCCTCAAGAGAAAAAGCACATATCTTTAGCTGTCTATTTTGACGAGTTATGAGCACTCATCGCTCTAGCAACCCCAATAGATGTAAAATCATAGATTGCCTTGGTCGCTCTATCAATGAAGCTTCCTAAATCTGCTAATTCCTTTTCCGACCATTTTCCTAAGACATAATCCACTTGTTTTCCTCGTCCAAAGTTACTTCCTATTCCCATTTTCAAGCGCGCATATTGATTAGTGCCAAGAATCTCTTGAATGTTCTTAAGTCCATTGTGACCACCATCCTTTCCTTTAGCGCGAAGTCGAATTACATTAAAATCAAGGTTGAGATCATCTAGAATTACAATTACATTTTCTAACTGTATTTTGTGCTTCGTCATCCAGTATCGTACTGCTTTACCAGAAAGGTTCATGTATGTAGTCGGCTTAATAAGAACAAGCGTACGCCCCTTGTTTTTGATAGTGCAAACGTCAGCTAGAGTATCATTCTTAAAAGATACTTCTTTGTCTTTTGCCATCTCATCTACAACCTCGAAACCAATGTTATGACGAGTACCCTCATATTTCGAACCAATATTTCCAAGACCAACAACAAGATACTTCATGGGATCTTCCTTTATTTCTTCTTCTTTACTACTAAGTAGATTTTTGATAAATTTCCACATCGATTATCGCTGACTAAACCATTCATCTAACACAATTTGTTCCCCAGTCTCCATATTTTTCACCTTGTACTCCTTATTCTCCCTTTCGCTTTCCCCCACTATAATTACATATGGCGCTGAAATATTATTCGCATATTTCATCATCTTCTTCATTTTTGCTGCTTCTGGATATAGATCAGCAATCACACCCTTTTGACGTAAGTCATTTAATAAAGTAAAAGCATGTAAATGACTCGCATCATCAAGAGCAATAATCAATAATTCTAGTGCATTGTCAAGCTCTTCCGGAAACAAACCTAGTTCTTCCATAACTAAATAAATCCGAGCCGCACCAAAACTCACTCCCACTCCACTAACGTCCTTTAAACCAAATGCCCCGGTCAAATTATCATAGCGTCCTCCTCCTCCGATCGAACCCATCTCCACACCATTCGCTTTCACCTCAAACACACAACCTGTATAATAACTCAATCCACGAGCCAATGTTATGTCAAATACCAATTCACAAGTCCCGAAGGTATGCTGGTCGGCATACGAATGAAAAGTTCTTAACTCCTTGATTCCTTCCGCACCAACTTCAGTACTGCCTATCTTATTTTCTAGCTCATCTAGTGTTTTAATGTCTAAACATGACATCACAAAATCAACAGATTCCTGACTCAAGCCTCGATTTAGCATCTCAATAACGACCTTCTCCTTTCCCATCTTGTCCAACTTGTCCACTGACACAACCATGTCCATAAACTTATCAGCAGCGCCAGCCGCTTCTGCCATACCTTCAAGCACTTTCCGGTTATTCACTAAAATCTTCGCTGACACACCCAAAGCTGTAAGTGCCTTGTCATATATCTGAACCAATTCCGCTTCATACATCAAAGAATCGGAACCCACCACATCAACATCACACTGATAAAACTCTTGGTACCTTCCCTTTTGGGGACGATCTGCTCGCCAGACTGGCTGAATCTGATATCTCTTGAATGGAAAAGAAATTTCATTCTGGTTCATCACAACAAATCGGGCAAAAGGCACAGTAAGATCATATCTCAGCCCCCTCTTAGAAATCGAAGGCAGGACCTTTACAGAATCTCTTGTAGAAAGAGCAGCTTCATCAGCTTTAGCTAAAAAATCTCCGTTATTCAAAACTTTGAAGAGCAGCTTATCCCCTTCTTCACCATATTTTCCAGTCAAGGTTTCCAGATTCTCCATCGTAGGAGTCTCGATTGCTTGATATGCATGTTGCTTGAACACCCGCTCTATCGTTGAAAATATATACTTCCTTTTTCGCAGCTCAACTGGCCCGAAATCCCTAACACCTTTTGGCACTGAAACCTTCATCTATAATGCGCTCTGAAATTGATTAAGAAATCGGATATCGTTCTCGAATAACATTCGGATATCACCAATGTCGTACTTTTGCATCGCCGAACGCTCTATCCCAATACCAAATGCGAATCCAGAATAAATCTCAGGATCGATTCCACAATTCGTCAATACATTAGGATCTACCATACCACAACCTAGCACTTCCAGCCAACCCGTCCCTTTTGTCAACTTCTTGGTTTTCTCCGTCTCTGTTCCCATCCACACATCCATCTCTGCACTAGGCTCAGTAAATGGAAAATAACTCGGCCTCAATCGAATTTTCGTTTCAGCACCATACATCTCCTTAGCGAAATACAACAACGTTTGCTTCATATCAGCAAATGACACATCCTTATCAATGTACAGACCTTCAATCTGGTGAAATTGACAATGCGATCTCGCAGAAACTGTCTCATTTCTATAAACTCTTCCTGGAGCAATTATACGAATTGGTGGTTTAGAAGACGTCATTACTCTTGATTGTACTGAAGAAGTATGCGTTCGCAATAAATTCTCGATACTGTTAGTCAAGTAGAAAGTATCCTGCATATCACGCGCGGGATGATCCTCTGGAGTATTCATGGCAGTAAAATTATGCCAGTCGTCTTCAATCTCTCTATCTTCACTTACTACAAATCCTATCCGTTGAAATACATCAACCATATGATTCATAACGACTGAAACTGGATGTCTCGATCCTACTGCCTCTGGAAAAGGAGGCTTAGAGTAATCTTCTGCATTTTTGCTTTCAGCGCGAGATGCGTTTTTGATCTCCGTATTCTTTGCATCGAAAACTCCTTGAGCAGTAGTTTTCAACTCATTCATCATCTGCCCGAAATCCTTCTTCCTTGCAGGCTCTATATCTTTCATATGCGAAAATAAACCCTTGAGAATATTCTTAGATCCAAGGTAGGTAATTCGGAAATTCTCTAACTGTTCAGCATCTTGTGGATTCGCTGATTTTATTTCTTCAAGAATCGATTCTATTTTCGAAAATATACTATCTGACATGACAATTCGTTTTTAGCTTGGCAAAGATAGTACATTTACACGGTAATGCTAATGAACAAGAACGTACATAAAAACCTACTCACCTTCCTGCTATCAATTAGCATGGTTTGTTTAGTTTTCAGTAAGTACGTCTTATCAGTGTCACTGATCGGTATCTTAATGTTATTACTTTTCTTAAAAGAAGATTCTCGCGGGTTTTCTTTGGGGTTAAACCCCAAAATATTTCAACCTTCAACCTACCGCAATTTCTGGCCATTTACAGGATTTGTGCTTTTCTTCTTTTGGATCGTACTTTCCTTGCTTTGGTCTGGCGGTGAATTCGCATCTTGGTTGCATGACGTGCAATCGAAGCTCACCATTATTGGAGTTGCAGTTCTTTTTGCTCTTCTTCCAAAGTTTGAGAATTTCAGAATTTTGGTTTTACATCAAGTATTTGGCGGAACGATACTGATATCTTTGCTACTCATTCTCTATGTCTACATTCCCGGATACGAGGAGATTACGTTCCTTATTGGTCGTGGTCGTCCTATTCCCACACCCATCGATCATGTGAGATTTAGTATAATGGTTGCATATGCCTGTCTTTCATTTATTGCTATTCTATTGGAATCCGCTTCATTTGGCTTACGCCAAAAGGAAAAAGTGGCCATGCTAATTTCAAGTGTTGTGTTTTTTTGCTTTATTCACTTACTTGCCGTGCGAACTGGATTGCTGCTTTTGTATATAGGTTTGGCCTTAATAATTTTTCATTTCATTCTTACTCGAAAAAAATATATTATTGGTTTAGCTGTCCTACTCACTGTTTCGACACTTCCTATCATCGCTTTCTATTTCGTAGAGTCTTTCTACAATAAAGTTTACTATACCAAATATGATATCGAGCAAATGCTCTTAAATAATGGAGCTAATTATAGTGATGGAGATAGAATTCGCTCTATTCAACATGGAATAGAATTGTGGAAAAATCATCCTTGGTTAGGCTACGGAGCAGGTCAATACAAACAAGCAAATATAGATTTACAGGAACAAGCGAACGTGCAAGGAAAGGTCCTTTTACCTCATAATCAATATGTACGGACTGGCATGGCTTATGGCTGGCTAGGGCTTATCCTACTTCTGAGCGGTTTCGGCTTAATTTTCGTTAAGCAAAAAGCACTTCAAAATTTGCCTTTATTGATAATAACTACACTATTGATCTTTTCATTATTCGTAGAATCAAATCTTGATAGATACTACGCCTTGGCCTTCTTTATGATGTTCTTAGGTATAAATAGTAGGATTGCTCGAAATTGACAAAAAGACTTAATCAATTGGATAGCAATCGTAATTGTATTACGTTTGTTATGTTAAAATAAAGAAATCAACTATGAAATTTTTAAGCCTACTACTTGTATTACTCGTCTCAATCTTATTCACTGCATGTGATGAACCATTGGATTTTAATAATTCTCAATTCTATGATGTCCAGGATATACTCGAATCTAGCAATTGCACTGCAGATTGCGAAGAAGAGGCAGATTGTGAAAATCAACGGGTAAAAATGATAGCAACAATAGATGCTTCAGGGATTAGTGCTACTGAATTTCAATTCGTGGTACAAGATAGATCAACATCTACTTTCGAAATGGAAGTGAAGGTAGATACAGTTATTGCAGCAGAACTTTTTGCAAATATTCTAGACAAAGGTGGCGAAGTCGCTCGTCTTCAAGGGCGACTAGGAGGCGAAGATGGAAGCTCAAGCTCTAATTGTCAACGTGTAATTTTCATGACCATTGATGATCCCGCAGATGTAGAAATTGTAGAGTAACATCTGCAAATGTTTATTTATTAAACATTTTTTCCCTTTTTGCGTTATATCTTCTCACTATACTAATTAATTGTCTCTTTAATGGCCGATGCTAATATCCCTGTACCATACTCATTTTTATACAATTCCAAAAACTGGGAATCTTATCCTATAGGTTTACATAAAAAGAATATTGCTAAGAACGAGCAAGCTCAGAAAAACACGATGGAGAAAGTGATGAAACTTCTTCCTGGAATAAAAAAATCATCTAAACTACTCGTTCTTTCTAGAGGAAATACGCATGTTGCAGAGTATCTAGCGCATGAATACATGTGCACTGTAGATGTTATTTGTGACACTCCTGAGCAAGCTAAAATAGTAGAAAAATCAATTGCGTCCAAAGAGCTTGGTGAAAAGATGTCGGTAAAGCATAACAAGTTTACGGAGCTTATGCTAGATCGAGAACATTATGACATCGCCTTTTCTCTAGGAGAATTGTATAATGAAGATGATACCTTGTTACTATTTAAAGAGATTGCAAGATCTCTTGTACCGGAAGGTAGGTTCTTTATGCTAGAAATCTTTGATACATTCGAAGACGAGGTCGAATTAGCTGGGTACGAAAACATCACTTCTATGGACAATATCCTTCGAAGAGGTAGAAGAGCAGATTTTGAGCGCGTATACGCAAAAGCACTTCCAGAAAAATCCAAGCAGTATTATAAGGCTCTTGTAGAAAAATCAGCTGAGAATGGAATCAAAGGAGACTCTCTTGCACGTCTAAAGAAGCTGCATGATTTTGCGGAAAATAATGCGATAATGTGGGGTTTTATTCAATTTCAAAAAAGAAATATCTAGTCTAATTGATGTATTCTGAATCTGCAAACAATTATTCATACGACTCTATCCACTTAAAACTACGTTCAAATATATTTTTCTTCTCTTCTCTTACAAACGTAAGATAAGCCTCTGCAACTGGAGACAACCTCCTACCCTTAAGCCAGATTAGTCTCCAATGTGTAATAATGGGAAGACCTTTAGATGGAATAATATGCAACTCTTCATTTTCTAGCTGATTTTTAATCCCTATCAGCGGTATAATCGAGTAACCTAAATTTGCGATTACAGACTGCTTTACTGCCTCATTAGAGGTCAATTCCATACTTTTTCTTTTTGCTGTATCTTTAAAATAAGAATCTGTGGCTTTTCTAGTTGCAGAACCCTGCTCTCTGTATAAAATAGGTTTTCTTCGATCAAGCGTTGTACTTGAGTTCACAAGAAACAACTTATTATCTAAAAGAATCTCTTCCTCAGTATCGATACCGTCAGGAACTACTGACACCAGTGCAAAGTCTACCGTTTTATTCTGAAGATTCTTTATCACCTCTGTTTTATTCGACACATTGAGTTTTAGATCAATCCCTGGGTGCGAATTAATAAACCCGCTGAGGTAGAAGGGGATGACATACTTTCCTGTGGATGCTGAAGCAATATTTAATTTTCCTGTAAGTAGACCTTCGTATTCTTTAGTTTTATACTTTAGGGCTTCAGACTCTTTCAATATATTTTCAGCTATCACGGCAATTGACATACCAAAATCAGTTAAAAGTAATTTCCTACCCGCTTTTTCAAAAAGATTTATTTCAAATTGATTCTGAAAATTTTTTAATTGGATCGACAGAGCGGGTTGTGTCATAAACATAGACTCCGCTGCTCTTGTGATATTTTGGTGCTTAGACACCTCCAGAAAAATAGATAATTGATGTATAGTAAAATTCACTTGAGGTAATAAATTTAAAAATTAGAATTACTGCTATAGCTCTCTATGGTTTTTCTTCTGACGCTATCATTTGAAATTGCCGAAATCAGTTATTTTTTTGTTCTGCTTTCCAAGAAATCAATCAATGTTAATCTTCCTTTCCACAACTATTTCAGATCAAAACAACAATAACTCTTCGAAAGAAAAACTTTTTTTACACGTAAAACAATCGCATTTTTCAAAATTAGCGACTGATAGAAGTACTACGCAGTCTACGTTTGCGCACCAAATATAAATAATGTTTATGGCTTACATAAATATTATATATTTTAATATATGGAAATGTGCTCTCATCTTTGTTGTATGAACAAATAATAAAAAGCACATGAGTCAAAAATCTATTAAGAACACAACGATTTTCAAAACAAATGTTGGCATACTAAGCACTGTCAAACAGATTGCACGACCACTAATCACGGTAACTGTAATGGCGATCTGGGTTAAGTTAGCAACCGTTTACACTCCAGAATTGTCATCGTATGTTTTATTAAGTGCAATAATTGTCATTTGTCTTTCTTTCTTCAGAAAACCATCTTCAATAAAATAAATAAATTAAAATTATGAACAATACCACTGAGTTAACTCAAAAGCAACCCGTAACTTCTACAGCAACTAAGATTGCCTTAGCACACGGAGACGGAATAGGGCCTGAAATAATGGAAGCAACCCTGAAAGTACTTGAAGCAGCTGGAGCAAAGATTGAAACGGAGACTATAGAGCTAGGTGAAAAGGTTTATCTGAATGGGAACAGTGCTGGAATAGAGAACAGCGCTTGGGAAACAATTCGAAAAAACAAAATAATTTTGAAGGCTCCGATCACAACTCCGCAAGGAAAGGGATATAAAAGCTTAAACGTTACGCTGAGAAAATCACTTAGTTTATTTTCGAATATTCGACCAGTAATTGCAATGGATCCATTTATAGAAACGGGTCACCCAAAAATGGATGTGGTAATTATTCGTGAAAATGAAGAAGATCTCTATGCAGGAATAGAGCACCAACAAACTCAAGATGTTGTTCAATGCTTAAAATTAATTACGCGACCTGGTTGTGAAAAAATTGTACGGTATGCATTTGAATATGCTAGAGCTTACAACAGAAAAAAAGTGACTTGCATGGTGAAAGACAATATCATGAAGTTGACTGATGGACTTTTCCACAATGTATTTAAAGAAATAGCAAAAGAATATCCAGAAATCGAAAGCGATTCACAAATCATTGATATAGGAGCGGCGAGACTTGCTGCGCATCCTGAAAGATATGATGTTGTAGTAACTTCAAATCTGTACGGAGATATAATTTCTGACATTGTAGCAGAAGTAGCTGGATCTGTAGGATTAGCAGGTTCTGCAAACATTGGCCAGAATGTGGCAATGTTTGAAGCAATACATGGATCAGCTCCAGACATTGCTGGCCAGAACATAGCAAATCCATCAGGATTACTGAATGCAGCAGTAATGATGCTTGCACACATAGGACAAGTAGATGTTGCAGACAAAGTTAAAAATGCATGGTTAAAGACAATCGAAGATGGTGTTCACACCGCTGACATTCACAAAGAAGGTTGGAGTAAAATTAAAGCAGGTACATCACAGTTTGCCGATGCAATCATAGAGCGACTAGGCCAAAAACCAAAGATGCTTAAACCAAGTACTTTGTCTGCTGGAAATGGAGAAATCAAGTTCTATGACTACAAGAGAGAAGAAGCAAAGAAGACATTAGTAGGAGTAGATGTATTTATCGATTCAAAAGATAACGATCCGAATAAGATTGGAAACGCTCTAAGCACAATAAACGACGCTGGGATGAAACTCAAAATGATCACTAATCGTGGAGTAAAAGTTTTCCCTAACGGAATCGATGAAACATACTGCACAGATCACTGGAGATGCAGGTTCGTTAATGTATCGTCCGATATCACTGTTACGCCGCCGGATTATAAAGATGTAACATACAATAATGTTCTTGGTCTACTGAACACATTACACGATCAAGGATTCGATGTAATTAAGACTGAGAACCTTTATAACTTCAATGGAAAAAGAGGGTTTTCACTTGGTCAAGGAGAATAACAAATTTAAAAAATCTAAAAAACAATAGTTATGGTAATTTCAGTATCAAATACATTAAGACACGATCAAGCTTGTACAAAACAGGCTATGGATAATGCACAAATCGAAAAATTAGTACTTAGTTCTATTGAAAAAATGGGATTAACTCAAGAAGACGTTGCTTGGAATGATGAAGGACATCTAGAATTAAGAAAACCTGATAGCCTTAAGCTACATTCATTGACTCTACAGATGGAGAAGATGGGTCTTGAGCTAAAAATGACTAGAAAAACATTGATTGAGATTTGTTAAATCTACAGTAAAATAAAAGTGGTTTCTTAGTTATCTTATATTAGATTGCAATTAATAACCTAGGCACTTGAGTAATGCCTAGGTTTTTTTATTTCTACAATCTTGTACTTACGCTCTATCTTATAGAGTGTCAACAATTTTAACTGCAAGGAGTTACTATAGCTTTAAAACATTAGTACCTTTACGGCGTGAGTGATCTGAATGCCTTAATTGAGCAGTATGTGCAAAGTGATTCTATCAAGCAATTGGCAGATTTACTTTTAGTAAAACAACAACGTCTTTTATTACAAGGAATAAAGGGTGCTCAGGATACCTTTGTCTTGCGAGGTCTATACGAAGCTTTTCCTCAAGCCAATCTAG
>CALBVQ010000050.1 GCA_937969485.1 uncultured Saprospiraceae bacterium
ATCTTATAATGTCTTTCCTTATCTTGAATCACAGGGATATTTCGTGACTCGATACTTTTCATATAAGCCCCAAAGGTTTCATAACGAAACAAACCATATTTTTCCGGATATTCCAAGGCAAGAAATAAAGAAACGGAATAATCTGTTTGATAATGTGTATTGATTCTATCGTCTCGTTTTGTTATCGTTTCTAGTAATTCATCACAATGAAAAAGAAAGCGGTTGAATCGCATCGAGATATCTTTTGATTCGTCAAACAGGTTTTGAAAAGCAGACTCCATAAAAATAGGGTTCTCCTGTATCAACATAAGAATACCACTTTTGATAGAGTACTTTTCACCATCCCATAAACTTCGACTATAATTACTATCCAAGGCCTTTTCAACTGATTTTTCAAGCAAGGGATAATCCAGTATAAAATGCTCTTTCCAAGAAGAGATAACATTCCACTTATAAGTCATTTCTATTGCGTCTCCTTCAGCAATCTTGGACTGTATGAAACTTACAAAATCGTCCTTAAATTTTTGAATTATCTGTGCATTCATCACGCAAAATTGTAGAAAATCTTAGTATTTCAAGCCTTTCGTTCGAAATCTATTTCTAGGCATTGACAAGCACCTACCCACACGGGTAGGAAATTGCTGGAATTTTGACCCCATATTTGTTCTTACGTTAGAAATCGTTTGCTCTTTAGTGAACAAGTGATAGTGAATTAGAATACCCCTTGCTCCCCCAAGGAATTAATTTCGTACAATCCGAGTATAGTGAAAGTTTCTATTCTCGGGTTGTATTTTTTAGAACCAGTGACACCGTTTACTTGCAATAATGTAAGCCCTATTATTGCACAAATCTCTGGATTTATTATCTTGTGAAACGAGTAGGCACAATCTACTTGAATCAACTTTTTATCTTACTAAGATGACCAGAATTGCGTACATCATTCTTATTCTACTTGTTGTCTTTGGGGCTTCCGCCCAAAGTCTAGACTACTCCGTAGCACAATTTCTCGATTTCTCTACATCCAAACAACAAAGCATTCTTGATTCCTTCAGCACTAAATACAACATGTTGTATAGTTACGGGCAATTTGAAGAATGTAACATTTATGCTTCGAAGGCTCGAGAACTAGGATTAGCGATTAGCGACAAAAAGTACGTGCCTGAATCATTGGTCTTTACCTCAAGGTATTACAGTAGAGTGACAAAGTCGGACAGTAGCATAGTAATCCTAAAAAAAGTACAACAGGACTATCCTGAATATTTCTTCGAAGATGGTGACTTTCATTATAAAACACTAGGCATGTTTTATAATCACATCAACAAGCTCGACAGTGCGCTATACTATACACTGAAAGCCGATAGTATAGCTACTCTTAATCCTATGGATCAGAAATTTGACATTAGACTTCAGTTGTCAAATCTCTATCAAAAAATGGGAAGGAATAAAGAATCGGTTGACATTGCCATTACGGTTATGAACGAAATGTCAAATTCCTTGGATACCATTAGTCAAATGTACGTATTATATAGGGTCGCAAACATCGCTTATGACAATGATCGGCTTGATGTCTATAGTGAAGCGGCAAAAAAATATCTCGAAGTATCTGTTGATCGGAAATCTAGATTTCACCAAGGCATATTTGATTTAGACGTACCGCTTGCGAAATATATCGCTGACTTAGAGAGCATTCAAGCTACATATGCAGAATCAAATTATCGAAGAGGCTATGATCATGCTACAGAAAAACTAATGTACCTATATGTGAGAGCTAAACGTTACAAGAAGGCCTATGCAATAATGGTAGTTCTTGAAGAGTCAATCTTAGCAGATAATTTCGAAAATTCATCTGTTCAATTTTTACAAGCCAAGCTTGAGACGGAAAAGGCACTGGGTCTTGACAAGAATGCATTAGCAACAGCTGACATGCTAATTACATATAGAGATAGCATCCATCAAAGCTCGTTGATACAGACAAGTATGGAGCTCGAAAAACAATACAATACGCGTCAGAAAGAGCAAGAAATCAAATTACTAAATACTGAAAACGAGCTGCAGAAATTGAATCTTCAACGGTCCAATTTTATAAAATGGATACTAGGACTGGGAACAATTTTACTAGGTATTTTTAGCTTTTATTTGATACAAAATATCCGAAATAAGAAAAAACTAAATGTTCAACTTTCTGAGAAGAATGCCATAATTGCTTCGAATTTACTAGAGAAAGAAACGCTATTAAAGGAGATTCATCACAGAGTAAAAAACAACTTACAGATCGTTTCGAGCTTACTTCGACTGCAGTCAAGATCAATTTCGGACGATCACACCAAAGAAATCCTTCAAGAGGGCCAAAATCGAGTGCAATCTATGGCACTAATTCATCAAAATCTATATAAGACTGATGATCTCACTGGGCTAGAATTTAAAGACTACCTAGAAAAATTATGCAAAAACCTTTTGAGTACCTACAAACTAACAGCTTCAGAAGTCCAATTAGATCTAGATATACAACCTATCAACTTGGACGTTAGCACCTTGATACCTTTGGGATTGATCATAAATGAGATTTTTACGAATTCTCTGAAATATGCGTTCGACAAGACTGGGAAGAAAACGTTGGGCGTAAGCCTACAAGAAAAAGGAAATGAGCTAGAAATCATAATCAAAGATAATGGAGTAGGTGCAACTCAAGATCTCATCGACTATCTGAATAAACCGAATGCTGGACGCAATAGCCATTGGGGATTCGGAACTCGATTGATCAAAACATTTGCACAAAAACTGAATGCAGATATAGAGGCTAACAACATTGATGGCACAAGTATTCTACTGAAAATCCGAAATTACCAAACTGTATGAATTTACTAATTGTAGATGACGACGTTCTAATTGCTGAAGATCTAGCTGACTTATGCGAAGAAGCAGGAATCCCGCCAGCACATGTCTCCTACAATCCGGGCGATGCCTTAAATTTTCTCACAACCCATAAGGTAGATCTAGTCCTATTAGATATTAATCTCGAAGCAGAACTTGATGGAATTGATCTTGCGGAATTCATAAATTCACGAACAGATGCCAAAATCATATTTTTGACAAGCTATTCTGATGCAAAAACAGTGAGCCGTGTGATAGATTGTAAACCAGTAGGCTACATTGTCAAGCCGTTTAATAAAGTGCAATTGATAACTACACTCGAGTTATTCATGAATACGCATGGCAAGAAAAAAATCGATAATTATCAAGACAAACTTGATGCCATCCAGCTAACTGAAAAAGAGAGAGAAATCATGGAACACATCATGGAAGGAAAAAGTAATGCCGCAATTGCACAGCAGATTACTCTTTCTGTAAATACTGTGAAATTTCATCTGAAAAACATATATGCAAAAGCACAAGTAAGCAGTAAGTCAGAGCTATTAACCTACATGATGAAGTAGTTGTGCGATATACAACAATAAATAAACCACGTATTTACTGACATTCCATACAGCTTAATTCTGAGGTTCAGTATCTTTTGATAAAGAAACCATATGATTTTACGATTAGTAGTGTGTACGCTGTTCCTTTCTATTTCTATTACAGTAAATTCACAAACGCTTTGTGAGCGTCAAGACACCATTTTCAAAGTTTTGCATTTTACAAAAACAACAGGCTGGGATCATAATACAAGGAGTGCTAGCGCTGATTTATTTGAAACAATAGGAGGTTTTAAAGGCTTTACGGTGACGGACACGGAGGATGAATCAATATTCAATAACCTAAGCAC
>CALBVQ010000051.1 GCA_937969485.1 uncultured Saprospiraceae bacterium
GTACGGAGGGAAAAGTGAAATGGGATTTGATTGTTCTGGCTTTACTTCTCATGTATTTAGAAGGCAGGGGAAGAGTTTAATTGGAAACAGTACCACGCAAGCAACACAGGGAAAGAGAATATCAGTAAGCCAAGCAAAAGTAGGGGATCTGATTTTCTTTGGGTCCACCCAAAAAATATCTCACGTGGCAATCATAGCGGAGAAAACGCCGCACAAACTAGTCATCGTTCATGCTTCTTCAAGTAAAGGTGTTATTACTCAAGATATTACGAATTCATCTTATTGGACACCTAAAATTTTATATGCGGTTGATGTTATTTCTGACAAAACGCCAAGTTCTATGGTGTCGCTTTCTAGAAAGTAGATTTATTAAAATGATTTATTCTTACTGAGATTTTAGCTTACTAGGCACAGAATCTGTAGATTTACTTTTTATATGTAAAACACATCAAAATGAAAAACCTACTTTATACGCTGATATTCGTGTTATCAGCACTTGCAACTACTCATGCACAATTCGATTCTAAAAATATTTACGGAGGAGGACATGTTGGCTTAGGTATCACCTCTGGTGAATTATCTACCTTCGTTCAAGCAGGATTTACCTATTCACTGGAATTCGGGTACAATATTAATGACAAGTTATCGGTCGGGTTAGAGTTCGGGCAAATAGTTGCTACCGGAACAAGTCAAGATACAATTAGAGAAGGTCTTTTTGAAGGCTCGCCTATTACAAGAATAGGATTCTACACAACTGCTAATTTTTTAGCGAAAACTCACTATCGATTTAGTACCGGAAAAATTCAACCATTCGTAGGCTTAGGTCTGGGAGTATCGACTGTTAGAGAACCAGCTGTCGAAGATCCGACAGTAAATGAGGACTTAGTCTCAAGAACAGGTTTGGCGGTTTGCCCAGAAGTGGGCATATCGGTATCTGGCCTAGTGATATCGTACTCTTTCAGTCATTATGGGAGAACACCCCGGGAAACTATCTATAATTTTAGATCATTTGATCTTCCATTGAATTTTCATGAAATCACAGTGGGCTACGTCTACAATTTTTAGCGTTTTGGAATAGAATTGCCTAGGCAAAACAAAAAACTATGCTTGGAATTTAGAAATCACTTTGAAAGTGGAAAGTGATCTCAGGGTGATTTTCTTGCATCATCTTTAGTCCCCAAGCCGATTCAGCTAAGTACACAAGTTTGCCGTCTTTATCCTTTGCAATATCCTTTCTTCTTCTTTTTAGAAAGGCAGTGAGTTCTTCTTTATTGTGACTTTCAATCCAGCACGCTTTATGCAAATTGACAGGCTCATATGAACAGCTTGCACCGTATTCTCCTTCAAGTCGATATTGAATAACCTCAAACTGTAGTGCACCCACGGTACCTATGATTTTTCTTCCGCTTTCTTCTTTAGTAAATAGTTGGGCAACCCCTTCGTCCATCAGCTGATCCAAACCCTTGGCTAGTTGCTTAGATTTTAATGGATTTGCGTTGTCAACATATCGGAATTGTTCAGGAGAGAAACTAGGAATCCCTTTGAATGATAGCTTTTCGCCCTCAGTTAAGGTGTCACCAATTTTGAAGTTTCCTGAATCATAAAGTCCCACGATGTCTCCTGGGAATGCTTCGTCAACTACACTTTTCTTACTAGCCATAAATGCCGTGGGATTAGAGAATTTAATCTTTTTATCTTGACGGACATGAAGGTAGTTGGTGTTCCTCTCAAATATACCCGAGCAAATTCTAAGGAATGCAATTCTATCTCTATGCTTTGGATCCATATTCGCATGAATTTTGAAAACAAAACCAGTGAACTTCTTTTCGTCTGGCTCGATCATCCGTTCATCTGTTTCTCTTGAAAGCGGACTCGGAGCAATATCAACAAAGCAATCTAACATTTCTTTTACTCCGAAATTATTTACAGCTGAGCCAAAGAAAACGGGAGACAATTCTCCCTTCTGATACTTTTCAACGTCAAGATCGGGATAAACGCCTGTTAAAACCTCAATGTCTTCACGTAGTTCATTAGCAGCACTTTCGCCCACTAATTCATCAAGAATAGGATCACTTAAGTCCTGTATGACAGTAACTTCATCTTCCTTTTGCTTACTATGAGCTCGAAACAGATTGACTTTTTTCTCATATAGGTTATAGACGCCTTGGAATCTTTGCCCCATACCTATCGGCCAACTAAGAGGAATTACTTTAAGCTTTAGCTTTTCTTCCACCTCATCTAGCAACTCAAATGCGTCTTTACCTTCTCTGTCAAGCTTATTAATAAAGACAATCATAGGTGCATTTCTCATTCTACATACCTCCACGAGCTTTTCGGTCTGCATCTCTACTCCTTTGGCAACATCAATTACTACAATTGCGCTGTCAACCGCAGTCAATGTTCGGTAGGTGTCTTCAGCGAAATCTTTGTGACCAGGCGTATCTAGAATATTAATCTTTTTATCTCGGTACTCAAAGGCCATAACTGATGTAGCAACAGAGATCCCTCTTTGGCGTTCGATTTCCATGAAATCACTCGTCGCGTGTTTTTTGATCTTATTCGATTTAACAGCTCCAGCTTCTTGAATTGCACC
>CALBVQ010000052.1 GCA_937969485.1 uncultured Saprospiraceae bacterium
AAATTTTCTGACTTATTTAAGAATCAAGTATTTGAACCAATATAGATAACAATGCACGATGATTCCATATCTTGTCTCGGCTATCGCCGACAAGAGACGGAACATGTGCAAACCGTTATACCTCACCAAAAATAAAAAACCATCAATTTGTTTCTTGTATTGGAAACTATTATCTTTATTCAAACGTTTTAATTGCAAAACTTCTCAAGAGTAGAATTTTTAGATGAAGCAACAGAATTCGTAGATGGTTTAGATGAAAAAAGCAGGGACAAACTCCTATATGTCATTAGAAAATCTCAATTGGTTAAAGACAAAGAGTTGTTCAAACCATTAGAAGACCAAATATGGGAGTTCAGAAGTATCTACTCTAAGAGGAAATTCAGATTATTTGCATTTTGGGATAAAACGGACAAAGTAGAAACATTGGTAATTGCAACACATGGAACAATCAAAAAACTCAAAAAACTCCAAAAAAGGAAATTAATAAGGCAAAGAAATTAAGAGCTGCTTACTTCAACTCAAAAAAAGAAAAATGAAAACGACTAGTTTAGAAACATTAATAGACAAACACATTGGGGTAAGTGGTACTGCAAAGCGTGATCAATTTGAAAACGAGCTTAGACTGGACCTTCTTGGTGAGGCAATTAAAAAGGCGAGAAAAGAAAGAAATCTAACTCAAACTCAACTAGGAGAATTAGTTGGTGTACAGAAAGCACAAATTTCTAAAATTGAGAATAGGACCTCAAATGCAAGATTAGACACTGTTTTAAGAGTATTTAAGGCGCTAAACGCTAAAGTGAATTTCCAGGTTCACCTTCTTGACGAGAAACTAAACATAGCCTAAAAAGGTAGAAGTATAACACTAGATAAGAAATCATATCTGCTTGCTTCGCAGCAGAGACGGATTCTTATCATCATCCGTTCTATCCCATAATTTCACATAAACATTTGATAACAACGAACTAAAGTACTATCTTTAAACGTTAGTAAGGTGAAGTATGATTCAAACATTTGCGGATAAGGAAACTGAAAAGATTTGGAATGGTCATCGATCAACTAAACTTCCAACCGAAATTCAACAAATCTGCAGACGGAAATTAAGAATGCTAAATAATGCCCAAACGATTAATGATATGCGAATTCCACCGTCAAACAGATTGAAAAAGATGAAGGGGAAATTCAAACAATATCATAGCATTCGAATAAACAATCAATGGCGAATCAAATTCAAATGGACAAACAATAATGCATTCGAAGTAGAAATAACAGATTATCATGAATAAATTATCAAACGTACATCCAGGCGAAATACTTTTAGAGGAATTTCTCAAACCAATGGAAATAACGGCATATCGTTTATCTAAATCTATTGGAATCCCTCAAACTAGAACAAGTCAAATAATTAAGGGTAAACGAGGAATAACAGCAGACACTGCTCTTAGATTATCCAAATACTTTGGAACATCGCCAAAATTTTGGTTAGGATTACAAGATGACTATGATTTGGAAGAGCAAACCAACAAACTCCAAAACGAGCTGGATG
Organism: uncultured Saprospiraceae bacterium; assembly: GCA_937969485.1. Taxonomy (GTDB): domain Bacteria; phylum Bacteroidota; class Bacteroidia; order Chitinophagales; family Saprospiraceae; genus JAHDFB01. Next base: position 1,544 of record CALBVQ010000052.1, read on the forward strand.
AGATACAAACTCTAAATATAGCAACGGGATAGAACAATACACGATGATTCCATATCTTGTCTAGGCTAACGCCGTCAAGAGACGGAACATGTCCGAATAATAGGGGGTTGCATCAAGGTATTAAATACTCCATCGACATGAAACATCATATAAAAAGGCTTTGTAGCAATTAGAAGTCGATATCCATACTCAAATTCAATAAGAGCTTGATTAGGTATATTTGCTCTAAATCGATATCCAAGTCCGCCATATATAAAAGACTTCTCTTTTCCTTGTCCTATCGACACTCCTAGTTCAGCTGCATGTTGATTATATCCAGTTCTCATAATTCCTTCTCGCTTGGAAAGAGGAGCAGTGTAACCTACGTACCTGACAATGGAATATCTTCCAAAATCTGATACTTCAACTTTATTGTAGGATCGCCTAGACTAGCGAGACTTTGATTGTCAACCTTGACGGCCTTATATGGAAGGCTAAATAGGATAGCTAAATTATCTCTTACACTATATTCTGTGTATCAATTTGTGGTTATATCAATTGATCGAAAATCTGCAGGAACAATTTCATTCAATTTATCAATTACTATATTTCCATAAGATAAATAGGTAGTTGAAAATTGTGCATATACAGAACCTTTGTTATTGACCCAGGGACTTTGTGAATAAGTCGTATTTGTAAATAGGAAAACAAGTGCGAATAATATTATTTTATTAGTCATTCTAAATATATTAAAGGAAAAAATTATTGACTAGTTATGATCTATGCTAGTTACTTCAGCTCTATATATTCTAATGTATTTTTTGTTTTTGCCTATAATATAATTCTGAAAGTATCTACCTGTTAATCGATAGGACAAAAATCGAAGAAATGATCAAATACAGTTTTGCAATTTCGTTCAAAAGCTTATTACTTTTGGTCAAACTTCAAGAAAACCGTAGACTAGAACTTTCAATCAAATATGAGTTTTTATAAATAAGGTATAGCATGGTTATGCTGATTGGGTAAAAATTGCGGAGCTCTTTATTTCGAAGGAAGTTCAAGCGTAGTAAATTTTCTAATTTACTATTGGGGTTTAACCCGCAATATGAATTAAAGAGTTTCTGGAAAAATTAAAACTTACAATGTCGATTCCTAGAAGAATAAAAAAGACTCACTCACATTCCCACTCCCAATCGGACAAAGACGCAACATTTTTCTTTAGGCTGAAATGCCACCACTCGGTTCGAATTCCCGAAAATCCATATTTCTCCATTGTTCTCCTTAAAAGTTGACGGCGTTCACTGACCTCTGGTTCTAATCCCGGATATGCGAAATGTGCTTCCTTACCAAAGTAATCGAATTCCGTTCCCATATCGAGAACTTCTCGGGTGTTGATATCAATCAAACCAACATCTACTGCATGACCTCTATTGTGCATACTTCCTTTGGAAGGTGGTGTGACATACATGGCATTGGGCATCATGTTCCAAAGTTTTTGTTGAGCAGGTAAGGGGCGATAGCAATCGTACAAAATTACTCCATACCCACTACTCTCTAGACTTTTAACAACTTTAGAAAGACTATCAGCAGCAGCTGGACGTAGAAAACATCTGCCGCAATCGTAAATTATTTCTTTCATAAAATTTTCAACCGTTGCATATCGAATATCTACCAAGTGAGTACTATCCGACAACCTCTCGGTCCACAAATCAGAATCGTAGTCCGGTAATGCCTCGAAAACCCGTTCTTTGGGTGTAAACCCAACTTTCTTTTCTATCGCAGGCAGCTCTTTTACCACAATATCCTCTCTCTTCGGTGCATTACAACACACCAGAAAAAGCAAGTTCACAAAAACTATCGAAAATAGAAAACGCTTAATTCTTAGGAATTTTTATTTGGTACGTATTACTGATTACTGTTAATTTCGAATCAATTAACCATGGATTGTATACCTTGAGATCACGATAACTGATCCCTCGATCTGCCGCAAATTTACTCCAACTACTCACCGATTTATCTACTGTCTCCACATAGAAATTTTCAAGAGGTTGATACTTTTCGTCGTCGTGAATAATAAATCCATACTGCTCAGGATCACTCAAAATATACTTAAAAGCCAGAATTCGAAACACGTAACGACTCGTTTCATCATTCAGATTAAGGTCAAAATAATTTTGTGAACCTTGGGACTTCGATAACCTTGCATATCTTGTAGGTCCCATATTGTATGAAGCCGCAGCATTGGTCCAGGTGCCAAAACGATTCTTCAAGTACTTGATATACTTAGCCGCCGCTCGAGTTGATTTTTCTAAATGATATCTCTCATCAACTTCATCGTTAATCTCTAGACCATATTGTTTCCCCGATGCTTTCATAAACTGCCAATACCCTTTCGCCCCAGCATAAGAGGTCTTCAAGCGCAAGTCGCTTTCAGCAACTGCCAAGAACTTAAAATCTGTAGGAACTCCCTCTTCAGCCAAGATTCTTTCGATAGTAGGAAAATGACGATTCGACAATTTTATGTTTTGGATGGTATTCGAATGCCAATAACTATTCACCATTAATTCTCTGTCCAGGCGTTCTTTCACGTCATGGAATTCGATAGGTATTCGCTCTCCTGCCAAATCAACAACATCAGCAATAGGAACAGACCTAATCACCTGTGGTAGAGAGTGAAGTGCTTTTTCTTCGGCTTTACTCAACCTGTCATTCGACATTAAAAACAAACCACCTACCAAGAGTAGACAGATAAATGATAATAGATAAATTGACTTATTCATATGATATTGTTTAATCAAAGATAAATGTTATTCGGTTTTGTTTTATTTTGCACAAAACAAAATCTTCTATGCGTATACTGTTCATTAGCAGTTTCGTTCACAAAAGCCACAACGGCGCAGCGATATTCGCGCAACTGTTTGTCCAGTGGGCTATGGAAAATAGGCACCACATCGATGTACTTTCTACCGAGAATCATCCCGGGTTCATTCATGTCGCACCAAGTAACAAACGATTCCCAGTGCTACATCAGTATGATATATCCTACAAATACTACTCCGCAATTAAAGCATTGGACCATGCATCGTACGATATCATCTACTTCAACAACGTAATCGAAAGTTATTATACTGCTCTCAAGCTAGATCATAACAATATTTTTGCATTCTTGCACGACTCGCAGTACATGAATGATGTGTACCCAAAACAATCCTTCAAAAGAAAATTCTTTCGCTACTTCCTCAGAAACATAGAAAGGAAAAGTATCGCGAATTTAGCTCAAGTTCATACGAATTCCGAACATATGAGCAAGCAAGTTAAGCTATTATATGACTGTGCTTCTCATAAAGTTAGTTACTTCTATTTTTCTTCTTTGGATTTACATCCAAAGAAAAAGGACACAGACGATATTTTTACACTTCTGTTTATAAAGACCAACTATATCTCTGGAGGATTATTTACGTTAATTGATGCGTGTAATCAACTGAATTTTCCTTATCGATTAATTATTTTGGGTCCACCCAAAAAGGATCACGACTCGATTAAATCCAAAGTAAGCACCAATGATGTAATTATTTACGATTATAAATCAAGAGAAGAAATACCAAATTTATTCTCTAGAGCGCATGTTTATGTTAATCCAGCATTTACCGAACCTATGGGGATTGGTAACTTCGAAGCGATGTGGATGGAAGTTCCAGTGATAGGGAATGATCTTGAGGGAATTGCGGAATCGGCAGAAAATTCTAATGCCATTCTATTGTTCAAAAAGAACGACGCTACAAGTCTTGCATCGAAAATTGGCGAGCTTAAAAGCGATCCTAAATTAAGACAAAATTTAATTGACAATGGAAAACAATTCGTCTTGTCAAAACTGAACAGAGCGGTAGTTTTTCAGCAAATTTCTCAGCTTTTACATAAAAAGTAGTATTTTGTAGATTCAACCTAAACTATCTTATTATGCCTACAAATTGGTATTTATTCTTTCTTGTTGCACTGATTCCTATTGGAGTAGGTTTCATCTTCTACCACAAGAATGTTGCCGGATCCATATGGATGAAAATCAATGGTTTTACAGAAGAATCAATTAAAGCCAAAGGTCCGAATATGGCTCTGATAATGATAGGAGCTTATATATTTTCTCTAATGCTGTCAGTCTTTCTTAGTAGTATTGTCATCCACCAAAATGCAATCTCGGGCTTACTAGTTCCAGAAATACAAGTCGCAGGAAGCGAAGCGCAACTTTTTTTCAACGACTTTATGGCAAAATATGGAGATCGTCACAGAACTTTCAGCCATGGTGCAGCTCATGGAATGATCTTTAGTGTATTTATTGCTCTACCTCTTCTTGCAATAAATGCATTGTTTGAAATGAGAGGTTGGAAATACATTGTGTTGCACTTTGTGTATTGGTTAATCTGTCTTGTCTTAATGGGTGGAGTATTATGCTCTACACTAGTATATGCCACATAGATAAACTTCACCATAACTTAGATTTACTACAGGCAATATAGCTACAAAGGTGTTAGTTTGTAGATTAATAGGGTAGCTATGCCTAAATAATCGTACAGGAATCAATGGGACGATAGAAAATAGCTACTTTTGTGTTATGAGTCATATTTTTGGAGCAATTGTGTGGGATGTAGATCCCGAGTTAATTAATTTATTCGGAAAGTTATCGATTCGTTGGTACGGATTGATGTTTGCTGGTGGGCTGATTCTCGGCTTTCAAGTGGCAAAGCGCTTCTTTATTGCGGACGGCTATACCTTGAAAGAAATTGATAAGCTAGCCATGTATATTTTCATAGCAACCATTGTTGGAGCACGGTTAGGACATTGCTTATTTTATGAACCGGGCTATTATCTAAGCAGGCCTTTGGAAATGCTCTTACCTATAGGCTTCGAAAATGGAAGCATGGTTTTCAAGGGTTATCAAGGCTTGGCATCGCATGGTGGGATACTCGGTGTATTCTTATCAATCGCACTTTTCTGTTGGCAATCGAAAAAGTCATTCTTTGGCGTACTTGATAAAGTTGCTGTGGGTGGATCTTTGACCGGTGTATTTATTCGTTTAGGAAATTTAATGAATTCTGAAATAATAGGAAAAGCAACAGGGAGTGATGCCGGTGTGATTTTCAAGCGAGTAGATGATATACCCCGCCATCCAGGACAATTTTACGAATCAATGTCCTACTTAATTATCTTCTTTATTCTGTTCTATCTGTACAAAAAGAAGAAGGATAAATTTGGCAAAGGGTTTTTGTTTGGCTTGTTCTTCGCCCTTCTATTTACGGCAAGATTTATTATTGAATTCTTCAAAATTAATCAGGTAGGATTTGAAGATGGCTTGACCTTTAACATGGGACAATTATTGAGTATTCCATTCATTATTGGTGGAATTATAGTGATGGTGTGGAAGAGGAAGCCAGAGCTAAACTCATAACAATTACAACTAGTAAGCTATTTTCTAATTTGTAGGGGGCATACAGACGAAATGCTCTACAGTATTTTACGTACATTTATTCGTAAATAATTTAGTTGTGTCTAAAAATAAATTTAGGGTGATCGAAAAGAAGTTGTGTTCGTTTGTGATACTGCTTTTTACGGCAATATGTGTTAGTGGACAAGCTGTCTCCATTATGGTAACCGATGCTGAATCAAAAGAAGGGTTAGCATCATGCGCGGTTATCATTCAGTCCGACAATAAGGAAGTTGTTGGCTATACGAATTCCAGCGGGACTTATGAATTTAATGTACTCACCAACACCACTAAATACATCACGTTAAAATACATTGGGTACGCAGAATTACAAGATACAATAGAAGTTACTTCAACTCAAAATATATCGTTGAGTTATTCCCTCTCCCCTACTTCGCTGCAGGGAGTAAGCCCCATAATTACCGCTAATTTAATACCAGAAGCCAATACACTTCTTATAAATTCTAAAAACTTCTTGAAGCTCCCAGGTTCTTTTAATGACCCTTCTCGACTATTGATTAAATTTCCTGGGATTGCCTCTACTAACGATCAAGCAAACTTTGTAACCCTGAAAGGAATGCCACCAAGCATGGCTGGCTGGTATGTGAATGGAGCGTCAGTGGCAAATCCTAATCATTTGAGTAACACAGGAACATTCACGGACCAAGCTTCGGCTAGTGGTGGTGGAGTAAATATGATATCAGGAAATAGTATTTCAAGCTTTGACTTTGTTCAGTCCCCACTTACCAATGAATATTTTAATATCGGTAGTGGACTGTCTGACTTTAGTCTAGACATTAAAGACGGATTGGTTGTCTCGGCTGGTTTGCTAGGAACAGAAGCTGGATATGGAATTAGCACAGGAAAGTTTAAAATAGGAGCTAATTACAGATATTCTACAATAGGAATATTGAGCAGTCTAGGCGTTCCACTTGGTGATGAGAAGATAAATTTTCAAGATGGACATTTGCAAATAGCATACGAAAGCCAATTGATCGATTGGAGTATTGATGCCGTTGCTGGGAAGAGTTCCAATGTGCATGAGTCACTGGGCGAAGAAAGTGTTCTTTTTAAAGATGCACTTGTAATAGATTTTCAGGCAAATCAGCAACTCGTGAGTGGAGTTCTACATATAAAGCAAAAGAGATGGAATCTTGACAACACGGTGAACTTGTCTGGCAGGGGCTCTACTAGGAAGATTGAATCTGACAATAACGTGCTTTCAACAGCTATAGACACCTTAGAAGAGACCAGTGAGATTAGATTTTCCATGCGTAACGTATTAGAAGTTGATGTACAAGATAATTGGCAGATTGGTTATGTACATAGCAATGATTATGGCCTGTTGTCTAGAAATGGTATTCAAGGGGCGTTTGGAAATTCAGGAGGACTAGCTAACGTATTGTTTAAAAAGAATAGCTTACAGCTTAGTGGGTCGGTGGGTTATTCGATGATAGGGAATGTTACGCTTTTGGAATGGGGAGAGTCGATAGAACCGTTAAATAAGAGATGGGGAAGTGAGGTGAGATTTTTATTAAAATATTTTAATAATAAAAATCGAGTGAGCGTGTCGGCAAGCAAAAGTAATATTGCTTTGCTACCAGAAATAAGTATTATTAATGAAGCATTAATTCCCATGAGAAGTGTGAATGTATCAGCTGATTACTTGTACGAAAGAAATTGGGGAACAATAAAAGCGGGTGTATTTTTCCATCAATTTAATGATCTACTAATCAGTAAAAATAATAGAGTAAGCTATTTTAGTAGATTGGACTTAATAGAAGAAAGTATCACATCTGGTGAATACACTCAAGACGGACAAGCTGAAATTTACGGACTTCTTTTTCAATATCAATTAAATAAAAAGTCTTTTCAATTGTTACAAAGTAATTCCATCTACGAGATGAATATCTCGGAAGATATTATTAGTGATTACGATTTCAACTTTACTTCCGCCACCACTTTATCTTATTCCAAAGACATAGGAAATAACGTGCTAATTGTTTCTTCTTCTTATCAAGCAAGGGGCGGAAATTTAGAATTTGACGTAAATGAAGAAAGTTCGCGTATTGAAAACCGGACCATTTATTCTCGAGAAACAATAAATAGACTTAAGCCGTACACAAGGCTTGACCTAAAAATAAATTATCTGTGGGGTAAAGAAATCAGTAGCGAAAGGCGTTTTAAAATCTCGTTGGATATCCAGAATTTGTTAAATCGACGAAATGATGCGTATTCATTTTACGACCCTTTGGCCGAAAGAGTAGTGCTTCAAAACCAGCTAGGTGTCATACCTATATTACGATTTACTTGGATTGTGTTATAGCTGCAGGTTACATTTTTGGCGATATAGCAAAACGTATAAAATGCTCACTACTTTCGTAGCAAACCTTTATACACCCTCTACTATTAACACCAATTCTTTTTAACCCAAGTATCTCCTTAATTACAATGCAAATTTCGTACACGGCCTTGCCTTTTTAATTACCAGTTCTTCCCTTAGGCTATTCAATTTTACCTATTTGCTTAGCTTTGCGAAAAAAAACATGAGTTTAAAAAGAAAAACCCTTCTTGCACTTATTGCATCCCTTACTTTGGGGCTTGCTCCTTTTACTCCTGAACCCCATCTATTCGGTAAGATTAAGTGGATAATGGGCGGTGGCGAAGGAATGGGACTGATGGATTATTGGGATCTTGTCATGCATGGTGCACCTTGGCTGCTATTTATCTTTTTTGCAGCAAAATTACTGATAGGAGGAGACAAGTCGGGCGAGCTCATCAAAGAAGCACTTACTAAAAATAATACTAAAATTATCGATGTTCGTGAGAAGCATGAGTACGACGCTGGTCATGCTGATAAAGCGATTAACATGCCTCTTTCTCAGATCGACTCTTTTATTCCTGAAATCAAGAAAATGTCCGGAACCAAACTTCTATACTGCAAAAGTGGAATGCGAAGTGGTGTCGCAACGGCGAAATTGAAGAAAGCTGGTGTGGAGAATGTGATAAATGTAGGAACACCTGGCAGGTTGAGTGCTAATTAAAAGCGGAGCTTCAATAGACAGTTTAGGTAATGTAAACTTCTCATGTGATGCGGGAACGTGTTGTTTTTGGCTAAAGCCCAAAAAAGCAATTGAGTTCTTAAGTGATCCTTTTGTTCGATATGAACATGGTGCGTTCTTGACTTTGTCGAATAATAAAAGTCATTTCAATTTTGCTTTAACCTGAATGATGCATCATAGGTTTAGTACCAATTTTGTTTTAAGTTTTCACTTTATTTTCAAGAATTATTAAACCCGAATTATGCATTAGGTTTTCGTCATGAGAGCGTAAAATGCAAAGAGAATGGGAGCTCAACAGTTCTTTTGAAGCGCAGGCGTGGTCACCATCACGGTGAGCATCAAAAGAGCTGGACGTTCCCATTATCGAAGCATTTTCAGCTAGTAATAGATATCTTAATGCATATTTCGGGTTAAATCAAGTACAAGGCAGAAAACGCAAGAATAGCCTGAGCTATCATGAGTATTTCTAACGAAGTAATTGCTTTTATAAACTTGAAAATATGCGAAATTCTAAAACAGAATTGGCATAACTTCCAAAGAAGATCTTTTTCTTTGGGCGAAAGCCCGCTTTATTACCTACTCAACACCTCCTGTAAATTCCAAATTGTGCGTATAGCCGATATTCAACGTGTGGTTGTTTTCCCTTCCTACTCCATCGCTTTTAAAAACGCGGTGATTAAGATATCCTGCTTGAATATTGATTTGGTCATTGATTTTGTATCCTAAACCGACATAGAGACGGTTCTGATCTAGGATATTTACACCTATTCCTTCACCGAAACCTAAAAAGACCTCTTCGTAAGCTGCAGCAAATAATTTTGTCTTACCTTCTGCAGATTTCGTAAGCGGAACGGTAGCTAAAAATCGATATCTAGCCCGCTGTCGGAAACGATAACCATCGGTCTCTCTTTCTGCCATGTCGTTCAAAGATGCATTTTCAAGGAAACGTTGTTCTAATCTGTAACGATGCTGGAAACTAACCATTCCAGATTTTTGTGTAAGAATTAATTGTTGCCATATTCTATGCTCATTGGAAAAGGTAGGAGATGGTAATTCGCCGTAGGGAAAAGAAACGATCCAAGCGTATCCTCCAGTAAGCATTGTTGATTTATTGAGATGATAATCGAGTCCTACACGAGCGAGAGATTGCTGCCAATCTGCGATTAAGCCACTTCTTCTAAATTGATACTCTGTATGCAAGCCCCACTTATCATTCAACTTATGATTTCCAAAATACATATACCATGCATTGGTTTGTGAAACCTCTTGTGTATTTCCATGTATCAAAAAGGCAAACGATACAAATAGTACGTAAACAATTTTCTTCATTGTCGTCTTATCAGCTAATAAATATAATAAGCCAAGATACCACAATTAGTCTTTTACTAACCTTGAAAAGCTGGATAATGAGAAGTTATACCTGCTTTCGTCTGCAAGTACTTATTGCTTCTCAAGCAGAATACTTATTGTCTGGGTTCCTAAGTCAAGAGTTGTTTGACCTCCTGTTTCCATACTCGTTTCAATTTCTACGAACGTTGACAACTCCATAGATTCATCGGTCATGCTTATTATATCATACTCAACCTCTTCATTATTCTGCTGAGTAGTTCCGTTGCTCGTGCCTGTAACATTACTAAAAATTAGTACGTCCCCATCGAGTTCCCAGTTGGAAGTTGAAGTGTAAGTTATTGGAATCTCTGTTGTTTGCGGACTGAAAACCATTCCATAGGTAGTAACAGTGGTAGTCATTACTTGTGTATAACTCCCTGAATTTACATTGGTGTTGTCAGCATTAAATACAAAAGTACACCCCTCTATATCATCCCAGAAATAAGTAAACTCGGTGGTAGCAAACTCCATTCCGTCCAATTCACTGATGACTAATCCATCGTCACAAGTGACTTCAAGAACGTTCCATGTACCGACTATTGCTGGATCGCTATTACCGTTACAAGAGAAAAATAAAATGGCACACAGACATAGTGAAAATAAGTGTATTGTCTTCATGTTATGTTTTTTAAATGATTAATGCCCTTTAATATCTATCTTGCTCATTATTTACAAAAAATAATGAGACATTCAATATACTAAATGGTGAATAGTTAAGATAAAGATAGCTGATAATTCGGGTTTTAGGATAAAAAAGGCAAAATCTTAATTCGATTTGGTAGCAAATTCTCCGCAGCCGATATATTTTTGACCTCCTGTGGTGAAAAATATAGATTTTGCAAAGGCATTTCCGGCATTGTCAGTACACGACCTTTCCATGATTTGAAATTGAATAATTTCTTCATTCGCATCGAGCTGTACAGAAGTAATACTAGAGTTAATCATCACTATTTCAGCGCTACCTATTTTTGTTATTTCTCCATTATTCATCGAAAGCTCGTAGATTAATTCTCCGTTTGCAGCGTCTATCGCTATTGCCCAAGAAGGCTCAGTTCCGCTTGCTGTAAATCGACTCCATTCTATTGTTTGAACTTCTTCGGGAATTTCTTCTTTGGCAACATCACTTTCTGAAGACACGTTGGTTTTTGCGGGATCTGTTTTGCAGCTTTGTATGGCTAAGGCCAAAAGGATAAAAAGGGCTAATTTTTTCATTATTTTCTGTTTCGAAAGGTAAAGGTAGTTTTCTTTTTTAAATAGATTGTTTGGCTTCCGCCAAAAGAGTTATTATGGATATGCCTTATTGATACTCAAAAGCAGATTCACCAATTCCTTTCGGAAGGTCCGATCTGTGGTCCCTACCCTTTGAGTTTATTTCAAGGAAACCCAAAGGGGTAACCGACGCAAGATTTCCGACTAAACCCCGCAATATCTCAGTCAATCGATAATCTTCAACTCAACCAAAGCGGCAAAATTGCTATATTTGAACAACTTTACCTTTACTTTTGGCGGAAGCCATAAAACAAACTGCATACGGTTACTAAATATAAATAAATGAGGTATTTCGTCTCCCTTTTCCTACTGATATTTACAAATCAGCTCTTCCCTCAAGATGTAGCGTTTCCACAAGCTTTACACCCCGATCTTCCCTTCACCTACGTAAAAGTTGATGACAATACTCCTGCTTGGGCCAAGCTATTGTACGGCGAAAACCCCAATATCAGAGAGATCAACGCATTATACTCCACATGGAGAGCGAAGAATCCGGACGTTAAAAATGGGCATACAAGAAATTACAAGCACTACCTAGCTTACTTAATTCAGAACCAAGCGATCAATGCCGAGGGATTTGTCGAACTTCCTACCGACGAACTGGCGCTGGCAAAGGCATGGCAGAAAAAAAGAAATTCAATACTTAAAAATAAAAGTTCACTTTCTAATCCTTGGACAGCAGTGGGGCCAAACCTCGTGCCAATCACGCAAGGTCGAGTAAATGCACAATCCAATGTTTACGCAATCGATCAGTCTAAATCAAATCCGGATATTCTCTATATGGGAACCGAAACAAACTACATTTTCAAGTCAACGGATCACGGTCTTACATGGAATTCGATTAGTGACGATTATGTATTTGGCGGATACATGGAAGTAGAAATTCATCCCACGAATCCAGACATTGTTTACCTTGCTACTTCTCACGACATTATGAAAACTACTGATGGGGGCGCAACATGGGTTTCAGTACGTTACAATTTTAATCAACGAATGTCGTCAATCATTATTGATCCATCCGATCCAGAGACGGTCATTGCAGGAGGAGTAGAAGGGATGTACCGAACAGAAAACGGTGGCGCAACGTGGACAACAATCACAACAACAAGAGTATTCGACCTGAAATTCAAGTCGGACGATCCCAATGTTGTATTTGCCTTATGGAATAATTCAACCGCTCTTGTAACCGACTTTTATCGATCGACCGATAATGGTGTTTCGTGGAATAAGATTTCTACGGGATGGGACGAACCGAATGGAAGTACTGCAAATTCAGGTGGACGAATGACAACTTCCGACATTTATTCTGGGGTAATTTATACGTTCACGGGTGCAAAGTATACACATCTTTCAGATCCTAAAAACGGAATCAAAATAAGAAAGAGTTCGGATGCTGGTTTGACATGGAGCTTACTGGTTGATAGTGACGATGTATTTACGAGAGATGGAAGTTCAAGCACGACTATTATTAATAATGGACAAGGTTATTATGACTGGGATATAGAAATGATGGATGCAGATACGAATATGGTCATGCTTGGAACACAAAACAAGTGGCTAACGGACAATGGCTTTAGCAATAATACGCTGAAGATGTGGGGTTCGACAGTAGGCGGTCATTCTGATATGCAAGAGGCGCTTTTTAATGGAGATGATTTTTGGGTAGCTACGGATGGGGGTTTAGTAAAATGTGATCCAGGACTGATCGGTTACGAAATAAGAATGGAAGGGGTAAATTGTGCTGAATTTTGGAGTTTCGATCAAGGATGGAACAGAGATGCCCAAGTAGGATCTTTGTATCACAATGGAACAATAGGTAGTACAGATACTTACGATGACGGCATCTTTAGATTTTTCGGTGGTGCGGAACCTAGTTTTTCGGCTTTGAAACATCCATATCCAGACAAGATAATTTCCAAAGGTTACGGCTCGGTCGATGGCCGTTCAATGCCTGATAATTTCGACGATCCAGAAACCTCCTTCAATTACAATCTTGTCCCGAATTCCAATTACGCGATATGGTTAACTAATGAGGAAAGTGAAATCGAACCGAGTCCATATAATTACAATATTCACTGGGCAGGAGAAGGAAATCGGCTGATGAAAAGTCTTGATTTCGGGTTTACATGGACCGAATCGTTTGTGGGTAGAGTTGATGGAAAAATCACTAAAATTGAAATCCCCAAGGCAAATTCCGACATTATTTATGTGGGCGAATACCACAGTTCAGGATACGCTATTTATAAGTCAGTAGATAATGGTGCTACTTTCCGCGCATTAACAGGTCTACCGGATATTGCAGGATCAGATGATGATGGCGTATTTATGTCCTGTGATCATTCCGACGAAAACATTCTATTTATAGGGTTCCGGGAAAACGACAACGATAATGATAAGGTATGGAAAACTGTGGATGGTGGTGTAACATGGACGAACATCAATAATGGAAGCGATATACTAGATGGAGAATCAATGACTGATCTTCTTGCCATTTCAGGAACGGACGGGGATGTGTACGTAACTACGAATCATGGTGTTTTTCACAAGTCGAACAATTCGGACTGGATAGCTTGTATCGATGGATTGCCCGTAAACTTAAATATTCGACATATCGAGCCATTTTATAAAGAAGGAAAAATTAGAATAGGGACGATGTTTCGAGGGGTTTATTCGATGGATATGATTAACGAGCCTACCGAAATAGTTGTGCAGCCAACTGTCAGTAACACGGAAGGTCGATGTTCCAAAGACACTTTTTTCTTTGAAGACTATTCAGTGCTGAATCACGATGGTGCGAGTTGGGCTTGGTCTTTTGAGCCAGCACCGGCCTATGTTGACAATGCTAACATCAGAAATCCGAAAGTCGTTTTTCCAGCTAATGGAACATATCAAGCTTATCTATCCGTTACACAGAATGGCCAAACAATCACAGACACGCTAGATCAACCGATTATTCTTAACTCACTTTGCGAGCCCGATAAATACGCTGGAAAAAGTTATTCGATGTCTGCTTATGGCGAATACGCGGATGTAGGAAATATAGGTGGCTCAATGTCGGAATGGACTGTAAGTTTTTGGGTTAAACCCAAAGTAAATGCCATTAATACATCGACAATGTTTGATATACTAGACAGCAACAACAGCAGACAGTTTTGCGCTAATTTTTCTGGTTCGAGCATGAATCCTACAATGCATTATTTAAATGCTGGAAGTAATGCCTGGGGAGTCAATCCCAACATGGCGCTTACTGCTGACGAGTGGAATCATCTTGCGTACACATCAAGTGTGATCACGGGCAATGTGACCATTTATGTAAATGGAGTACCGTTTGTTTACCCCAATGTAAATGCGGTGCCTATCGAATTTGATAGGATTCTTGTCGGCTGGCAATATGCTTGGTGGGGCGGAAGATGGTACGACGGAGAGTTTGATGAATTAGCGATATATAATCGTGCATTGAGTCAGGATGAAATCCGTTTACGCATGCATATCACTAAGGATTTAACAAACGATGTGGGTTTGATTCATTATTACCAATGGAACGAGGGCATAGAAGGAACAACATACGATAAGGTAAATATCAAGCACCTCTCTTTACGTGGTTCGATTGTCGAATCAAATGGACCATTTGCTAAGGGAACATCCTCTAAAATGAACGTCACAAGCGGCGGTCTTAAGCAATTTACAAATGAGGGATTAGAATTGACATTCCCACCCAGCGGCACATACCCGAATGGAGAGTTAGTTGTAACACGTTTAGACACGGTACCAGATTTTTCTCCTTCGGAAGATGAAGGGTCGAACAAGTATTGGGTGATACATAATTTCGGGGCGAACAACAATTTCTCTGCACTCACCAATATTAAGTTTACAGGCTATGGGGTTCTCAGCAGCACTGAAGCATCGAACCCTACAGAATTTGAATTGTATCAGAGGAATTTTGGACAAGATGAAAACACGTGGGGAAACAACATTGATCTCGCAAGTACGATTGAAGAAGATCCCATCAATAAAATCACTTACCTCAATCCAGGAATTACTTCATTTGGTCAATATTATATTACGAAAGGTGATTGTATTTCGGAGCCCATTATTGCTAATTCACTAAATTCGGGAGCTGGAAGTTTACGACAAGCCCTACTTGATGCGTGCCCGTCGGACACCATCACATTTAATCTAGTGACGGATAATAATCCTTTACTTGTGAACACGATGCTACTTGATATTGATAAGGACGTCTACATTATGGGTAACGGGAATGACCGTTCGATAATTAATGGAAATTCGAGTAATTTAATATTTAGGATTTTGGATCCGTCAACGAAGGTTGGGATGGAAAAAATTACTTTGCAGAATGGGTTTGACACGAGTAATGGGGGAGCCTTGATTAATAAAGGACAATTACGTATTAAGGATTGCATATTTATGAACAATTTTGAGGGGCTTACGCCAAAAGCGTTCACAAATAGTGGTAAGGTGACGATAGAAGAAGGAGTAGAAATTGAAGAGTGATTTCAACTCGAATTATGCATTAGGTTTTGGTATAATTGCGGGTTCAATTTGGAATGAACCCTATGGTCAGTTCATCTCTCTCAGGGAAAGTAATCGGAAATTACTCGTATAGGCTGATGCTGGTTATGGAGAAACTAATGCTACATTCAACGTACTAAATGGGATAAAAATCTTTTGGCGGAAGCCAATAAAAAAACGAATCAATAAACCCATTTATTCGCAACTCTCACCAAAGACAACATAATAGGAACCTCAATTAATACCCCAACAACCGTCGCCAACGATGCACCCGAATTTATTCCAAATAATGAAATAGCAACAGCAACAGCTAATTCAAAAAAATTACTAGCACCTATCATAGCAGCAGGTGCACAAATCGCGTGGGGTAATTTAATTAATTTTCCTAGGCCCCAAGTCACAAAAAAGATGAGATATGTTTGAATAGCAAGCGGGATTGCAATCAATAAAATAGCCAATGGTTGTTCGACAATTTTCTCCCCTTGAAAGGCAAATATTAAGACAAGCGTTGTTAATAAAGCAAATATTGAAATCGGTTTTAATCTTTTTAAGAAAACCTCCCTAAACCAAATCTCTCCTTTGGACTTTATTAAGATCCGATTAGTGAGATATCCGGTCAATAATGGAATTACCACGAAAATTACGACTGAACTTAGTAACACATCGTAGGGAATCCCGAGTTGGGTTCCGCTTTCATCAGTAAAAGTAAAACCACAAATAGAAAGTAGGAATGCAACGATAGGTATAAAGGCGAATAATAGAATAATGTCATTAATCGAGACTTGAACCAAGGTATAATTCGCATCACCTCTTGTTAGATAAGACCATACAAATACCATGGCTGTGCAGGGCGCAGCACCAAGTAAAATTGCCCCTGCCAAATAATCATTTGCTAAGTGTGTAGGAATAAAATTCTTAAAAACGATATGAAAAAACACATAGCAAGTAAAAGCCATAGTAAAAGGTTTAACCAACCAGTTCATTCCCACGGTCAAACCAAGTCCTTTCCAAGAATTACCAACATCTTTTAAAGAAGAAAAATCAATTTGAACCATCATAGGATAAATCATTAACCACACAAGGATGGCAATGGGAATATTAATGCTTGCAATATTCCATGTATTCATGACCTCCATAGATCCCTTTGCAAAATAGCCTATAGTTACGCCAAGCACAATACACAACAAAACCCATACAGTCAAGTACTTCTCAAAAAATGCAATTTGTGGTTTTTGATTCATGCGGGTAAAGGTATAGGTTTTGCCGAAAAGAAGTTAACAAATGTTAAAAAGCTAAGGAAACAAAGTATAATACCGTAACCAAGGTAATTTCATGGAAAAATGTTAGATTAGAACCCGGAGAAAATAATAATAGCTTAAGAATGAGATTTATATTGATAGGATTTTTAGTATTTAATTTTTTTTTATCATCCTCTGCTCAAGGGATGGATCAAATCAATTTTATAATTGAGATTAATGAGGAAATAGCTGTTTCTAGTATTGCGAGAGCTCGTATTATTAAAGTGGATTTAGTCACAGAAAAGGAGATTATTTTTGATGTTTCATATTTTCCTGGATTATTAACTTTCGCTGATTCTGATCTAGATGTAATATTTACTGAAGATAGTAAGGTAAGTTTAGCGTTTGATTACTATTCGCATGATGGAAATAACTATTATGAAATTGAATTAAATAAGAATTGGCTATTAAGTAGTTATTGTATACTTAGAATATATGATTTAACCCGAATTATGCATTAGGTTTTCGTGATGAGAGCTTAAAATGCAAAGAGAATGGGAGCTCAACAGTTCTTTTGAGGCGCACAGGCGTGGTCCCTATCACGGTGAGCATCAAAAGAGCTGGACGTTCCCATTGTCGAAGCAGTTTCAGCTCGTAATAGATATCTTAATGCATATTTCGGGTTTAAACTTTCGAAAGTATAGAAGAATATATTCGCCATTGTCTAAGACTCGTAATTATACATTTGAAATTGATTCTCAAGATCATTCCTTTAAAAGGATTAGAAAATAAGAGAGCGCACAACGTTTCTTTGTTGATTATTTCACAGTTGATGATGGGATTCATATAGATAGCTCTTTCTTAGATTAGTTTAGTAGTACAAGTCTATTGAAGGCCAAAAAATAACTAGAATCATGATCAAAAATCTTATAGCCGTTTTATTGTTGATAGCTTCATACTCATGTAAGGATAAGGTTGAGATAAAACCAATGAAGTACGATAAAAATGGGATCAATTATAATTGTGATTCATACTTTACTAAAGGTGTTTTGCAAAAAGTTGAGTGCTTTAACAAAGATAGAGATACTCTATTGATTGAGTTTTATAAAGATGGGTGATGCATGGGTTATCAACAGAGTTGTTTCCAGCCGGAGGTGTCAAGCGACAAGGTAATTATCGATACGGAGTACAAGATGGAATTTGGAAAGAATATTTTAAAACTGGAGTTTTAAGCCAAACAAGAATTTACAAAAGTGAAAGTGATTCATTATTGATTGTCTACGAAAAAAATTATACAACAGAAGGAAAATTAAATACATTGATCTATCAAATTGATAGAAATTTTGACAAAGACCTATATGCCATAAATGACACCGTAAATATGGACATTATTTTAAGATATAGTGAGAACCCACAAGTGAGTATTGGTGTTCTCTGTAATAATGAAGCCACATCTACAGTAGACACGCTATTTAGTAATGATAATAAATTGAATTACTCATTTATTGTAAAAGAAAGAGGAAATTTTGAAGTAAACTGTTATCTCTATGAGTACGATGAAAATGATGAAGAAATTGGGTCTCGGCCATTTAGAGATACTATTCACATCCTTCTATCACAGTAGCTTTAGTGTTTTACTCGAAATATGCGTTAAGATGTCTAATACGAAAACCAAATGCATAAAATGGGTTAAAGTATGGACAAAGCTAAAAAGGAGAAAAATGACAGTGACGTACCACAAGAATATAATTGTACTTATTTGTTTATCAATGTTGGTAGGTAGTTGCATAAGTCATGCAATTAATAAAAGTAAAAATCTAAAATGCGAAATTATTGAAAAAGTAATTAATCATCCCGAGGTGACCAAAACACTACTTCTAACTGAAAACACGAAGTATAAAGAGAAGGTAAGAATATTCACCTTGGAAGAAGAAATACTTTGTTCAGGAATTACAAATACTGGCTGGCAATTTAACACATTTTCAAACGCAAGGCCATCAATTAATACCGGATATAACAGAGACTTGTTTGTCTACTTTGATCATAAAAGTAAATTAATCAAAGTATATCTCGCGAGCCATCAACACGATAACAACAGACAAACAACCTACTTACTGGAGTTTAAAAATAATGAAAGCTTTGAGATTGTCGGCTTTTCTGAATATACTGACAGTAACTTCTGATAGAAGGATACTATCTCTGCTTTTTCTGAAGCAGTCCAGCTTTTTTCTATGTTTACTCATAAGACACAAATTAAAACTCTTTAAGCTAATTTTGTGTCCAGTTCTTTATCGGAACAAGATCACATTCCACATTTAATTTTAAAAACGACTCCCGCTTGGTATTTTTGTTGGCACAGAGTTTGCTACAATATTAGTATAAAATATTGTAATCATGAAAACACACAAACTAGCTTTACTGATAATATTATCAGTAATAGTTTTCCAAGTAGACGCACAAATATCTAGCGTAGTTGATACCCAAATAGAGTTAGACTCTGATTCAAGAGCAGTAATAACTTCAGTGAATAAACACAAGTTCTCCTTCAAGAAGCCAGTTTTAGATTTAGTCCTTCCTGTTAAGAACATTTCTGTTTCTGTGGCAGAGGATGCCGCGACACCTAAGTCGGTAGCTCTTTCAGTCAGAGGATTATCCAGTGATGGAAAGATTCTGTTTCCATTATTTATTAGTCATGGGATGCGGATTGAACCGCACGAAAATGGAACGTTTGAGATCCCATTGTCTCTTTGTACTGGTAGTATATTCGTTTTTTCAGGAGAGGTTAGTTCTGTAGAATTGGAAGTTAACGGAAACCAGGGACAGAATATTTACATGGAGTTCGATGAGATTACTTCATTTCAGCTAAGTGAAATCAGAAGAGCCAATCATGCAAGTTGCGAATTTAATCATTTAGCCTTACTTGTTGATGACTCTAAGTCTAACGCAAAAGAATTGAGTAACATTCTCAGTAGAATTGATTCTATTCTTCTTAGTCAAAATAAGATCAAGAAGGTCTCTCTTATTTCTTTAAACACTAGAGGTCGATTTGTGACATTCGATATTGAGGAGAGCACACTCAGACGAAATCTAGCAAGTTTTAATTCCTTTGAAAAATTACACTAACTGGAATGAAGGATTCAGTAACGTTGATCTCGTTGATGCGACTGCACCTATACATTGCGCGGACAATTACACTAAAATATTACATTATGTGTAATTTATTTAAAACGTGATAGTTGTGTGGTTTTCTGGTTTTTT
>CALBVQ010000053.1 GCA_937969485.1 uncultured Saprospiraceae bacterium
AGGCTATCCTTGCGTTTTCTGCCTTGTACTTGATTTAATAATTCTTGAAAATAAAGTGAAACCTTAAAACAGAATTGGTATTAATAATTCTTGAAAATAAAGTGAAACCTTAAAACAGAATTGGTATAAGAGATCTATTACGAGCTGAAACTGCTTCAATAATGGGAACGTCCAGCTCTTTTGATGCTCACCGTGATGGGGACCACGCCTGCGCTTCAAAAGAACTGTTGAGCTCCCATTCTCTTTGCATTTTAAGCTCTCATGACGAAAACCTAATGCATAATTCGGGTTTAAGGTTTCACTTTATTTTCAAGAATTATTAATACCAATTCTGTTTTAAGGTTTCACTTTATTTTCAAGAATTAATAAATCAAGTACAAGGCAGAAAACGCAAGGATAGCCTTAGCTATCATGAGTATTTCTAACGTAGTAATTGCTTTTATAAACTTAAAAATATGCGAAATTCTAAAACAGCATTGGTATAAATAGTGCTTGTTAAGAAAAATATAACTCAACTAACAACTTTCTACGATGCAAAGAAAATCAACAAGATGATCTTCTTCATCACCCAAACGGGTAGTTTTTGAAAAAACAGTTCGACAGCTCAGCAAAAACTTGGGCCTGACTACACGCACATTGCCCTGTCCTGACCGAGGAATGAGCCGAAGGATTCAGTGCTAATTAAGACTCTACCCTTTGTAATATATACGGTAAATGACATCGGCAAAGTCGTCACTCACCAAGATGCTACCATCCTTTAATTGCTCGATATCAACTGGTCTACCCCATGCTTTTCCATCTTGTAACCAACCCTCTGCAAACATATCATATCCCTGTGACTTACCATTTTCATCAATTGCAACCATACTTAATCGATATCCAATTGGCGTATCTCTATTCCAACTGCCATGCTCTGCAATCAACATTCGATTTTTATAATCTGTAGGGAACTGCTTCCCTTCATAAAACTCTATTCCTAGCGGCGCTACATGAGGACCAAGATTTTGAAATGGCTTCACAAATTCGTCACATCCTCTCTTCTCCCCAAATTCTGGATCAGCAATATCCCCTTGGTGACAATAAGGATAACCGAAATGCTCCCCGTCCTTCTGAAGCCTGTTCAATTCACAAGCTGGCTTGTCATTACCTAGCATGTCCCTGCCATTATCAGTAAAATAAAGCTCGCCCGTCTCTGGATGCCAATCGAATCCAACTGAATTTCGTACTCCACTCGCAATTATCTCTAAGCCAGTTCCGTCCGGATTAATCCGCGTAATGGTATTAAATATTTCATCTTCCGATTCACATATATTACAAGGTGCTCCCACAGGAACATACAATTTATCGTCAGGACCAAAGGCGATGTATTTCCACCCATGATGCGTCTCGGTAGGATATTTTCCGTAAACCACCACAGGCTCTATTTCTTCTCCTAGTCGCTCCTCTATATTTTCATACTTCAAGATTTGACTCACTGCAGCCACGTACAAGTCTCCTTTATGAAACGCCACACCCACCGGTAATTTAAGGTCCTCATCAATCACAAACATCGTATCTGCATGAAAATCACCGTCAAGATCTTTCAACGCATAAACAGAACCTTCTCCCCGTGATCCCACGAACAAGGTACCGCTAGGAGACTGATCCATCCCTCTTGCATTGATCACTCCTTCCGCATACACATCAATGTCAAATCCCTCAGGCAACTTAATCTTATCAAGCGGTAAATCCGTCTTCTTTTTGCGAAATGGATTCATCGTACCTGCTGTATTTACATTGATACATGAAATGAAAACGGTTACTATTATTGCACTTACTGCTACTGATATATATTTCATAATTAACATCTTCAAACCTTTATACAAATGGACTTTCGTCCCTAATTACTACCTGAAAAACACGCCTGCACAAAACCTTCACAATAGGTATGGCCAACACATAAATGTGACCCTACATTAATATTTTATCATTCTACCCATGTGACTGCACGTTTCACAACGCACGTTCATTGTTAGTTGATGATTACATATTTCTTCGATATTGTCCACCGACCTTATACATCGCTTGCGTCAGATCACCTAAACTGCACACCTTCGTCGCTTCCATCAAAACTTCGAATACATTCTCGTGATTAATCGCAGCCTTCATAATATCTTGTTTCTGTACTTCCCTTTTCACTTCTTGCGCCACGTGTAAATCCTCTTTACCCGATATTTGCATCACCTTCTCCTCCTTCTCAGCTCGAATTACTTCCCTCGGCAAGACTGTTGGTGACCCATCCTTATCAAGAAATGTATTTACACCGATTATTGGAAATTCACCCGTGTGCTTGAGTGTTTCGTAATGCAAACTCTCATCCTGAATTTTACCTCGCTGATACATACTTTCCATTGCACCAAGCACTCCTCCTCTCTCCGTAATTCTGTCGAACTCCTCCAGTACCGCGTTCTCCACTAAGTCGGTCAGTTCCTCGATAATAAACGAGCCTTGTAATGGATTTTCATTCTTTGCAAGGCCTAGTTCGTGGTTAATAATCATTTGAATTGCTACAGCTCTTCTCACGCTTTCCTCCGTTGGTGTTGTGATTGCCTCATCGTAAGCATTCGTATGAAGTGAGTTGCAATTATCGTAAATAGCATATAGTGCCTGTAGAGTTGTCCGAATATCGTTAAAAGAAATTTCTTGAGCATGAAGTGACCTTCCGCTTGTTTGGATATGGTACTTTAATTTTTGCGCTCGCTCATTTGCACCATATTTTTCTTTTAGGGCTTTCGCCCAAATTTTTCTCGCTACTCGTCCTATCACTGAGTATTCTGGATCGATTCCATTACTGAAAAAGAAACTTAGATTAGGAGCAAATGCATTGATATCCATCCCTCTCGACAAGTAATACTCCACATAAGTAAATCCGTTCGAAAGCGTAAAGGCAAGTTGAGTGATAGGGTTAGCACCTGCCTCCGCAATGTGATATCCCGAAATCGATACACTGTAAAAATTACGTACCGCCTGATCGATAAAGTATTGCTGTACATCTCCCATTAATTTCAAGGAGAATTCAGTAGAGAATATACATGTATTCTGTGCTTGATCTTCCTTCAGAATATCAGCCTGTACCGTACCTCGAACTTGAGAAAGAGCAAAGGCTTTAATCTCTGCATACGTCTTTTCATCAAGTACTTGATCTCCTGTAAGGCCAAGAAGCATTAATCCCAGTCCGTTATTCCCCTCTGGTATTTCTGCTCTGTAAGTTGGTCTTTTCAACCCTTTGGCCTCATAAATTTCTTTCTTCTTTTCCTCTACTTTACTTTCAAGGCCATGCTCCTTAATGTACTTTTCACACTGTTGATCAATAGCTGCATTCATAAAAAACGCACAGATTATTGCCGCAGGGCCATTGATCGTCATAGACACAGAAGTTGCTTTATCACACAAGTCAAAGCCCGAATATAGTCTCTTCGCATCGTCTAACGAAGCAATACTAACTCCCGCATTCCCTATCTTTCCATAAATATCTGGTCGATAGTCAGGGTCTTCACCATATAAAGTCACTGAGTCAAATGCCGTACTCAACCTCTTTGCTGGCATTCCTTCACTTAAATAATGAAAACGCTTATTAGTTCGTTCAGGTCCACCTTCCCCAGCAAACATTCTCGTAGGGTCTTCTCCTTTTCGTTTGAAAGGGAAAACTCCGGCTGCATAAGGAAAAAACCCTGGGAAATTCTCTTGCCCTTGCCATCTCACAATGTCACCCCAATCCGTAAAACGCGGAACCGAAACTCTTGAGATCCTAGAACCACTCAATGATGTTGTGAAAGTAGGTACTCTTATCTCACGGCCTCTCACATGGTAAATGAATTCATCGTTCTTATACGATGTAATCACATCGCTCCAATTTTCCAACCTTTGGGCGACAGCCCCATCCAGAAACTTATACTTCTTATCATAAATTGATTTCAAGGATTCTACCATTCCTTCATCATCAACTTGCTTCATTGTGCTATCTAGTGCATACAAGTCCGACGCTAACTTCGCCTGCTTTTCAAGGTTTTCGTTATACGCCCTGATTCTTTCTGATATTTCAGATAAATACCGAGTTCTTGCAGGAGGTATGATGTAGATCTTTTCGCTCTTCCCCTCACTAAAAATATCCCTATTTTCAAAATTAGCTGATGTCTTCTCGTTGATCTTTTTTACTAATGAGTTGAAAATCACATTGACCCCAGGATCATTAAATTGCGATGCGATCGTCCCAAAAACAGGAATATCTTCCTCCGCAATTTCCCAATCATTATGGTTTCTTCTATATTGCTTCTTCACATCACGCAATGCATCAAGAGCACCTCGTTTATCGAACTTATTCAGCGCTATAATATCTGCAAAATCAAGCATGTCAATTTTCTCCAGTTGGGTCGCTGCGCCATAATCAGGCGTCATTACGTACATAGAAATATCAGAGTGATCTACAATCTCCGTATCACTCTGCCCTATCCCGGACGTCTCCAAAATAATGAAGTCGAAATTAGCAGTCTTCATAATATTCACCGCCCCCTGGATGTGGCGAGAAAGCGCGAGATTCGATTGACGCGTCGCCAAGGAACGCATGAAAATATTGTCGGAAATAATGGAATTCATGCGGATTCTATCACCTAACAATGCGCCGCCCGTTTTTCTTTTCGACGGATCAACTGAGATAATTCCCAGCTTCATATCAGGATATTGCATAGAAAAACGTCGGATGATCTCATCAACTAAAGAAGATTTTCCGGCACCACCAGTTCCTGTGATTCCCAAAACCGGCGTAGTCACTGCAGCAGCATCCTTTTCTAGTTGATCAAGAATTGCCTTATGTTCTTCCGGATAATTTTCGATAGAGGTGATCATACGAGCAACTGCGGTAAATTTGCCTTGCTTATATTCCTGAACCTCGCCATTAAGGTGTTCTCCGATAGGATAATCACATCGTTCTAGAACATCGTTAATCATCCCTTGGAGTCCAAGTTCACGACCATCGTCCGGAGAATAAATTCTTGTAATTCCATAGTCCTGAAGTTCAGCAATCTCAGAAGGAAGGATTGTGCCACCTCCTCCACCAAAAATCTTTATATGAGAGGCATTTCGCTCCTTCAATAAATCATAAATGTATTTAAAATACTCAATGTGTCCACCTTGATACGACGTGATTGCGATACCTTGTACATCCTCTTGGATAGCAGTATCTACAATTTCTTGTGCCGCTCGATTATGTCCTAAGTGAATAATCTCCGCCCCTGAGCGTTGCATAATCCGACGCATAATATTAATAGCTGCATCGTGCCCATCGAACAAAGACGCCGCGGTGACTATTCTTATTTTATGAATAGGGTTATATGGATCTACTTGTATCATATTTCTGTTTTTTGGGGCTTGACCCCACTTAAGTTAGTAACCTTAAAAATCGAAAGTAGTTCAGACTCTGGAAGTGACTAAGCTACAAAATTTCATCCATCTTTTCGATGGGACGAGCCACAACCGCTTTGCCATTATTAACTAGTATCGCACGTTGAATTAACTTAGGGTTAGCAAGCATCAGTTCCAGCACCTCAGCGTCTGAAAACTCTTTCCCCTTCATTTCATCCTTGTATACTTGTTCGTTTTTGCGTACAATTTCTATGGGGCTTACGCCCAAAAGATCAACAACCTCAGTTAATTCTTCAAGCGTAAATGGCTCTTTCAAATACAGGCGAAGCGAAGGCTGAATACCTTTTTCCTCAAGGTATTTCAATGCTTTTCGGCTGGTACCGCATCTTGGGTTATGGTATAATTGCATATTGTCGATTTTAATGCAAAAATATGTTTTTGGAGTTACATTAGCGAACAAGCGTTTGTTCTTATTATATAAAATACAGGAACTACTAAATAGCATGAGTTTACTATTTAAATAAGAAATACCAGAAATCTAACAGATTGATATATTATACCAATTCTGTTTTAAGGTTTCACTTTGTTTTCAAGAATTATTAAACCCGAATTATGTATTAGGTTTTCGTCATGAGAGCTTAAAATGCAAAGAGAATGGGAGCTCAACAGTTCTTTTGAAGCGCAGGCGT
>CALBVQ010000054.1 GCA_937969485.1 uncultured Saprospiraceae bacterium
CTATCATGAGTATTTCTAACGAAGTAATTACTTTTATAAACTTGAAAATATGCGGAATTCTAAAACAGAATTGGTATTAGTTTATATTTCTGACCTCAAGGTCTCAAGGAAAGTACAAGCTTGTGCTATCCTTGGCGAGGTTTGGAACCATAATAAAAGAAAATCATTTTTACAATAGGTAGAAATACGGTTTCTTTGACCGTTAATCCAATAGCACCCGCCGTTACTCTGAAAATTCACTGAGAATTTAACAAAGCTTCTACATTTGACTTGTGTGCTGCTGTTTTTTTTAATTATTGATAACAATTAGTAAAATACAGTTTAATGAATTTACAATATAAAACTGCCCCAAGTAACATCCTTTATCCACTTTCGGTAAAGACTAACGATTCGAGATCCGAAGCTAATTTTCTCACGATTCCCTTTTCTAAAGGGCATCATGTAGTAAGATACGATGAAATTCTGTTCTTGAAGAGCGAATCTTCATACACTCTGATTTATTTAGAAAATGGCAAAAAAATACTGAGTTCGAGAACCCTTAAGAACTATGATGAAATACTACCATCAGCTCTTTTTATGCGAATCCATAGATCCTACATAATACCAATGAAGCGTGTGGAAACTATTTTCAATAATCCTTCAGCGGTCCAGATAAATAACGAGCAATTGCCTGTTTCTAAGAATTACAAACCCTTGGTACGAGATTACTTTTTTTAAGAATCTAGCATAAAGCGTACAGCACTACACAACCCAATTCTATTTTATAATTTATATTTTTCAAACTACCCTGAAATGAAAAAATCACTATTTTTCATAGCCCTAGCTATGTATCTTCCCATTCTATCCTTTGCAATTACAATAACTTGGTCAGGAGCTGTTGATAGCGATTGGCACAATGCGGCAAATTGGTCCCCGGCACAAGTTCCGACCACAAATGACGACGTACAAGTCACTTCAAATCCATCAAGCGTCAACATTGATATAACTATTAATGCTTTTGCAAGGTCATTACGATTTGATGGAATGACAATATATCTCAATGCGGTTCTTGACGTAAGCAATAATGTTCCAGGAACTACTTCCTCCCTAATATTACAAAATGGATCCAATCTTACCACATGGTCAACGAACGCATCAGTGCAAGTAAAAGGAAATTTACTCATACAGAATTCATCTTTTTCTCACAACGGAGGGTTGATCCTAAACGGAGAACTACCCTACACCACCGCTCACCTGAGAATAGAAGATTTTTCAACATTTCTTATTAATCCGGGGGGATTCGTATATGCCTACAACAATATCGAGACAGGAGGAAACGAGCACCTAGCAGTAAGTATCTTAATGAACAACACATCCGAACTATATAACTATGGCAGTATTCAACTAGCCTACGACTCGGCATCTGATGATTACATTGATAATGGTATCATCATTAACAATAAATCCAAATTGTATAATTATGGATTTATTCAGTTAAAAGAAGTCAAGGACTATGGATTTGAAATCCAAAATGGAGCTCTAGGGCTACCCTTCTCTGAACTCGAAAACCATGGAATCATTGATATAACCGGATGTTTTTCATGCGGCGGTGGTGGAGTAGGCCTAGGAGTAGGACAACATGGTAAGTTCTTCGACAATCCTGGACCACCAGCCACATACGGACTTGTATTCAATAACTTGAATACGAATATGTGGAATTCTAGTTGCTTGGTCTTCAATGCCCCTCCAGCAAGTCCATTTTCGCTTGTAAGCACTAATTTTACACAATTGTCTACTTTAGCTGGAAATGGGCCTACGATGAACGGTGGTTCTATGATCCAAGGTGCAATTTCCCCTGGCTTTTCACCAGGAATAATTGAATTTCTTGATCCGTTTAGTGTAACTGCCCCTACTCAATTCATTATGGAACTAGCAGGAATTGATGGTGCTGGGGCATCCACAGGTCATGATCAAATCAAGTTCAGTTCAACTCCTAATGACCTTACTGATGTTTCACTTAAAGTAGAATTCATTGACGGCTTCATCCCTAATGTGGGAAATACATTCACTATTATTGACGGAAGCTATACTGGAACATTTACTTCAATAGATTTTCCAGGCGATGATAGCAACTGGACAGTCAATTACAACGCCACTGATATTACAATAGAGTTGATTACGGAAGTTACTAATTACAATAATGTAGGAATAGGGATTAGTGACCCACAAGCCAAACTACATGTTGAAAGTGGAGATATATTTGTAAGCACTCTCGGAGCTGGAATCATTGTCAAAGATGCTAATGGCGATTGTCATAGAATCACAGTCGATGCAGCAGGTGTAATTACCGCACCAATTGTTGCCTGCCCACAGTAATGCAGTAATCCTTTTTTTTCAAATTATGGATTATTGAGGACAACAGTCGATAACTCGTTGAGTATTCCAGCAAGAGCAAGCTCTCCACTTTATGCATGATTCACTATCAAGATAATGACGCATTTGCTAAATGAACAAAGTGCGAGGTATTACTGATTGACAGAAAACACACATCAAAAACTCTATTATGACAAATAAAAAAGGGGCTCAATTGAGCCCCTTTTTTTATTCTTCCTCATTCATAGCGAGGTCAATATTATCTTTAGCCTCTTTCGCAGCCTCTTTGACAACTTCTATTACTTCCTCAGCTTTGTCTTTCAATGCATCAACTACATCTTCGATCACTTCGCCAATATCTTCGATCGCATCTTCAATTTTATCCATGATGCTATCTTCCCCGTCAGTTTCTACTTTCGGTTCTTCATTTGTTGCAGGTTCTTCTACAACAGCTGGCTCTTCTTCCTGGACTTGTGGTTCTGGAGAGATTGCTTCAGCGGCTGGGTTTACTTCACTTTCAGTCACAGCTGCTACTATAGGTGGAATAACATTTTTATTCTTCTTACTTTCAGCAATTTGCTCAGCAGCCTTTTTTAATTTTTCAGCTTCCGCAGGATCAACTGCTGATTTTGACTCCTTTGCAATTTTTTGTTTGATCTCTTCCTTCTTTTCTTGTTTCTTAGCATCCATCTCAGCACGTTCGGCCTGCTTTTTAGCTCTAGCTTCTTCTTTAGCCATGCGCTTTTCAAGTTCAGCCTTAGTGGCAATCATATCTTTCAACTTTACCTGCTTCGAGTTAATACGCTCATTGATCATTCCTACCCGCGCCTCTCTTAACTGTGCTTCGAGTTGCCCCATTGCTCTTCCGGCCTGCTGACTCTGACCATTCTTATCACGTAAATCTTTTTCGATACTTCCTTTCATTCTATCAATGGCCTTCATCAATCCTTCGTATCTATTCTTTAATCTTCCTAAGGCATTCGACGCTGATGGCTCGCCACTCTTCCCGTATTTCTTTTCCTTCAATATTTTGAAGGCTGCGTCAATCTTATTCCACAACTTATTGCGGTCATCTCTCGTAAACTTTATATTCTTAAAAGTAGATTGCATTTTTTTCAGCTCTTCAAATAATGGTTGAAGGCTCTTTCCACTCTCTATTTTAGTTTTGATTTCATCTAATTGACCTAAAAAGTTCTCGTAATGCTTTTTCGACTCTGCCTTAAATTCATTGTCAAGGCTTTTACGCATCGATTTTAGTGACTCAAAAACCTCATCACTCCCTTTTCTTAAGTTATTTGCATGTTCTCTGAACAAATTTTTATCGTAAACTTGCTGCTGGACTTTCGTCCAAAAACCCTTCATCTCTTCCCACACACTTGACTTATATTCATCCATCTTTGTCACCTTCTCCTTGATATCTGCAAGTTCCGAACTGTACAATTCGTACAATTTCGATGAAAGCACAACGAAATGCCACTCCGCTTTGGCACGGCTAATTACATCTGTTCTATCCACCAGAATTGTTTCTGGCAATAAGTCATCTGTAACAGACAAAGGCCTATCCAGCGTTACAACTTCCGCAGGAAAAGGAACTTCTTCTCCGTTTTTCCAACTTGTCATTAACTGCTTATTAAATTCTTCAGTTACCACTGCGGCTGGAAATTGGTGAATTTTTACCATATTTTCCTTATCAATCAATTCAATCGCTAGAAGGATTTTCTCCTCTTGCTCATTCTTTCCCCAAAGTACAATCTTATTTTTCATCTTAACTTTTTTCTACTGCTACTATAGCAGTGTTCGCATCTAATCCGAAATACTACCTACCTATTTTTGTTATTGTAGTCGTCTATTTCAAATTACATTATTACAATAAATCGTGGCTCACCAAATACTCCGCAATTTGCACTGCATTTGTTGCTGCACCTTTCCTTAAATTATCAGAGACTATCCACATATTCAAACCATTCTCAATAGATTCGTCTCTTCGTATTCTACCCACAAATACATCATTTTTATGTTTCGCACTAAGCGGCATAGGGTATACATTTTGTGAAGGATCATCTTGCACTGTTATTCCAGCGGCATGTTCCAGTAATTCATAAATCTTGTTTTCGTCGAACGTTTGTGAGAACTCAACATTTACTGATTCACTATGTCCTCCGTGCACAGGCACTCTCACCGCCGTCGCGGTTATTGCCATTTTGGGTGAAGATAATATTTTTCTCGTCTCATGTACGAGTTTCATTTCCTCCTTTGTGTATTTATTATCTAAAAACACATCACAATGCGGTAAGCAATTTTCAAAAATAGGATGCGGATAAGCTGGACTATCAGCTATTTCCCCCAATTTCTCCTGCTCATATTGTGTAACTGCATTCACTCCAGTCCCTGTAAAAGACTGATATGTACTTATTACCAACCGTTTAATTCCATACTCCTTATTCAATGGACTAAGCGCAGTAACCATCTGTATCGTTGAACAATTGGGGTTAGCAATGATTTTGTCATCCTTAGTTAATTCTCCTGCGTTAACCTCTGGAACGACCAACTTTTTGGTAGGATCCATTCTCCACGCTGAAGAATTATCTATCACCGTTATTCCAGCTTCAGCATATTTGGGTGCCCATTCAAGCGAAGTGCCTCCACCTGCTGAAAACAATGCAACGTCTGGATTCTGAGCAATAGCCTCTTCATGAGAAACTACTGTGTATTCAGCATCTCGAAAAGATATCTTCTTCCCGTATGATCTCGGAGAAGCAACTGGAATTATCTCTCCAATCTCTAATTTAGACTCATTTAGTACCTGCAACATCACGCCGCCAACTAGTCCTGTAACACCTACAACTGCTATTTTCATATATAATTAACGTATTAATTATTCATTCACACTTCAAAAAATACTACATTCGCATTAATGAAGAATTATCTGCAAATATTATGCCTTTGCTGCTTTTTATCCCCATTAATGTACGGACAATTTACCGACAGTTTTGATGATGGTGATTTTACAGCGAATCCAACTTGGCAAGGCGATAGCGAAAATTTCAAGGTAAACGAAGTCTTTCAACTAGCTCTGGATGCAGCAGAAGCAGGCACTTCAAACCTTTTCACTTCGTACTCATTAAGCTCAGATTTTACATGGGAAATCGATATTGTAATGGATTTTTCACCATCCGCCAACAATAAATTAACTTGTTATTTTTTTATTGACAACCAAGATCCAAGCCTTGCAAATGGATATTTTTTAGAAATAGGCGAAAATTTGTCCGAAGATAATTTGAAACTTTTTAGAATATCAGATGGAATTCCTGACACCGAGCCACTTGCCGAAGGAGAATTGGGCGCACTTGCATTAAAACCCGCAGTACTAAGTGTACGAATAGAACGAATTGAAGGCTTGTGGTCAGTCTACACAAGCTACATCGTTGATGAAATTCCTACATTGGAGCTATCTTTTTTTGATGACACATATGATTTCATAACGGAAGGCTTTTGGGTTTTAAACCCAAAATACACTAGCTCAAATACGACAAACTTTACATTCGACAACATCTCAGCAAAAGAATATGAACCGGATGCCACCGCACCTCAGCTGACATCAGGGCAGGTGATTTCTGCGAATATGTTAGAATTAGTATTTGATGAAGCCTTAGAAACTGCAGGTGTAAACAACGCATCCTTTGGGCTTGACCCAAACATCGCCCTAAATTCATTCGAATTTATAGGAACTTCGGCTAATAAGATTCAGCTAACTTACACTGAAAACTTCAGTTCGGGCATAAATTACCAACTGTCTATCAATGATATAATTGATATTAGTGGAAATCCAGCAAGTGAGTTAATTTACACATTTAGCGTATCGGAAAAACCAGTTGCTGGTGACCTTGTGATCAACGAAATCTTATTTGATCCGCTTGTGAATGGCAAAGACTTCGTAGAGTTATTAAATATCTCGGATAAATTGCTGAATCTCGAAGGAATGCAAATTTCCAATACAGACAAAGAAAACAACACGTCGACAATAGAAGGCGAAATCATGTTGGAACCTGGAGAAATAATTGCATTCAGTGAAGATATATTGTCAACAATAGAAGACTATCAGCCTGTTGATTTCCGATTAGAAGAAAATGATTTACCTTCTTTTAACCAAGATATGGGAAATGTGACTTTATTCACAGAAGCAGGCGAATTGATTGACTCATTCAATTATACTGAAGACATGCATATTAGTTTGCTCAGTAATACCAAAGGCGTTTCACTAGAGAGAGTCTTTGCCGAATCCGCCAGTGTTGAAGCAAATTTCACAAGTGGTGTTAAATCAACAAACTTTGCAACTCCAGGTTATAAAAATGCCAATTCAAGAGTAGGCTCAGCAACATTTGACGGAGTATTGAATGTTGAAAATAATGTGTTTTCGCCGAATGGAGATGGAGACGATGATCAGTTGATCATTACCTTGAATTTTCCAGATAATTCCTACCTCGCAACTATCGACATCTACAACATCAATGGCCAACGCATTAAGTCACTGATAAACAACCAAGTGTCTGCACCAATGGATATTGTGCGTTGGGACGGAACCCTCGACGATGGAGGTAAGGCATACGTGGGTCATTATATAATTGTATTGAAAGCATTTCGTACAGATGGGGAAACACTTTATGACAAAAAACATATCAAACTTATGGATTTCTTTTAGATTATTGCTTTTCTCTAGATCTTGGTATTAAATTTGCGTTATATCTATGAGAAAACAACTTTCAATATCACTACATCTTTTGTAAAAACATTAATGTCAACTAAAATTAAGAAGTCCATTTCCTACACGGTCATCATGATCTCAATCGCTGTAACGGCATTGATAGTATCAGGCTTCAATATACAGGCATTAAATGGTATTCAAGATTCGGCGGTGTGGGTACTGTTTATACTATTGGCGATAGGAATTGTAGGGTTTTTCTTAAATTCCACGAAACTAATTTTGACTGAATTTGCATGTGCAGCTGTCCTATGTGTGTATTTAAAATCAGCGAGTAATTCAGCCTTGCAAATGCCTGTAATCAATGATTCAGTGCATTTTTCTATAGCGCATATCAATTTGAGTAGTGTAGAATCAGGATATGGTGATTTCATAAAAGACATCAAAGCCAAGGATCTCGATATCATCAGTTTTCAGGAATTAAAGCCAGACTGGGCTGCGGTTCTTAAGGAATCTCTAGTTGAAACCATGCCTTACTTTGCAGAAAATGTACGGATTGACCTTTTTGGGATGAGTATATTTTCGAAATTCCCCATAGTTTATCAAGATACTATTTTGTCCGATAATATTCCATTTTTGACAGCTGCAATTGAACTTGAAAAAGAGAAGACCATCAGCGTTACAAATCCATTGATTACACCTTCTATCAATTCTACAATGGATAAAACGCAGAAATTGCAAATGGAAAAAACCACCGATTATATCCAGAGCAAGACAGGAACAAAAGTAGTTCTTGGCGATTTTAACATGGTATATTGGTCAACTAGAATAAGAGATTTTCGAAACACAACAGGCCTAATGAACAGCCGTAGAGACATTTCTCAGAGTGTTTTGTCAATTCCTTATGATCACATATTTTATAGTGAAGACTTGGAATGCACTAGGTTTATTGATCTTATCGATAGTACAAATATCCGATTAGGAATTCAAGCTGATTTTCAATTTACCAATAATAACTTGTGATAGCATTTAGTGTAGTGGCTTTCGCCAAAAGATTGCTCTAGATACTAAATGTGCTTTTTAACTTAGCGAGAAAAATATGAAAGTCTATAAATCCTTCTTTATTGAATCGAAGCAGCAGGTGGGAAAAAACATGAACAAGTACACCACTTTTTACGTGGATGGTGTAGGCCTGTCGAATGAACTGGAAGCCTTGTTATTTACCTATGGAGAAAAAGGCTATGAACTGCATTCCTTTCAGCCTATTTCTGGTGGTAAATCTAGTTATTCTACCTCGCAGGGGATTATTGTAGTCTTGCAAAAAGAAGTGGAATGAATCTCGTGAAGATATGTCAACCTTGGGATGAATTAACGATTGATTCCTTGTACAGAATTATCCAACTTAGAATGGAAGTCTTTGTTGTAGAGCAAAACTGCCCCTACCTCGATACTGACGACAAGGACCAACTCGCTCATCACGTTTCTATTTTCAAGGATAATAATCTTGTAGCATATACAAGGCTACTGCCAAAAGGGGTTTCATACGAAAACTATTGCAGTATAGGGAGAGTAGTAAATAGTTCGACGGTACGCGGACAAGGAATAGGAAAAGAGTTGATGGAGTATTCAATTCAAAAATGTACGGATCTATATCCAAAAACACCAATTAAAATTTCTGCACAAGTCTATCTTCTAAAGTTTTACAATGACTTAGGCTTCCAAGAAACGGGAGAAAGATACCTAGAAGATGGCATTCCACATTGTGGGATGATTTTCAATTCATCCGAGTAGACACAACATTTTGTCGAGTGCATCTTGATTGCATGTCAGAAACCTTTTTATCAAGGGAAAATTCACTGTTTTCACAACTTGAAGAGTGACTAATTTCATCTTTTTTTATAACATACCAAAACATCAGTTATACCAATTCTGTTTGAAGGTTTCACTTTATTTTCAAGAATTATTAAATCAAGTACAAGGCAGAAAACGCAAGGATAGCAATGGCTATCATCAGTATTTCTAACGAAGTAATTGCTTTTATAAACTTGAAAATATGCGAAATTCTAAAACAGAATTGGTATCATACCCGAATTATGCATTAAAAAATCTAATTACAACCACAAACTGTTTCGAAAATGAGTCTGTCTAGCTCTTGTGATAGTCACTATGGTATTCTGCGCCTCCGAAGAGCTGTTGAGCACCCATTCTCTTTAAATTTTAAACCAATTTATACATTAGACCTTTGTGACAAGGCAAAAACTATCAATGAAATATCATTTTTTAAAAATGCGGCATAGCATAGCAATCGTGATTGACTAAAAATCTGCCAAGTGTTATATTTTACGGATAGTTCAAGACATAACAGATTTCCCGATTCATAACGTGAGTTTAAGCTCTCATGATAAAAACGTAGTGGGTAATTCGGGTTATACGTACTTTTTTTACATCATATTGAAAAAATTAATATATAGAATAAATCAATATCTAATAAATAAACTACCTTTGTTCATCCCCGAAACAAAAATGCCCAAAACGACGACTATAACGCTTTACCCTTAAGGCGATTACTAACTTTAAGAACATATCAATATCAAACAGGAATTCTACGCGAGAGGTAAATTGATGCTTACGGGGGAGTATTTTGTTTTGGATGGTGCCAAGTCTTTGGCATTCCCTACCAAACTAGGTCAAAGAATGACAGTCAAAACTGCTCGAGGAAGTGACCTTGGCTGGAAAAGCTTTGATAGCGAAGGCAATATGTGGTTTGATTCCCAAATATCCCTTTACGATTTTTCCCCTGTAAAGACTACCGATGAAAATGTTTCCGAAAAATTAAGAGTCTTATTGCGCAATGCTGTACGTCTCAATTCTGAATTCCTCAACAACTGGAAAGCTTTCAAAGTAGAAACTCACCTTGAATTCCCTAGAACATGGGGACTGGGATCTTCATCGACTTTAACATCGATGCTGGCACAGTGGGCTGATGTGAGTCCTTTTCTACTCCACTTCAAGACTTCTAATGGTTCAGGATACGATGTTGCGTGTGCAGCTGCTGATTCACCAATAATTTACGAATATACGGGTGATTCTCTTCATTTCGAAGAAGTTGACTTCAATCCATCTTTTACATCTAACTTGTACTTCATCCACTTGAACGAAAAGCAATCAAGTGAAGAAGCAGTCAACTACTATTTTAAGAAAGTCAAAGGAAAAAAGGCAATTGCGAAACAGTTGACTGAAATTACGGACGATGTTTTGGCTTCGAAAAAGCTAGAAGACTTTCAGGATTTACTTTGTGAGCACGAGAAAATTGTGGCAAAAAGCCTAGATCGCGAAACTGTGAAAAAAGAGAGATTTAGCGACTTTTGGGGTTGTGTGAAATCGCTAGGTGCTTGGGGAGGAGATTTTGTGCTAGCCAGCTCTACTGAAAGCGAGGCTAAAACTAAAAAGTACTTCAGCGACAAAGGTTACAATACTGTAATCCCATACAATGAAATGATTGTCAACGAAGAATAGGTAGCTGAGTATTGTACTTTCCCACATGCAACACAACTTTTTAACTTCGTTAGGTTCCAGTCTAATACCAAAATCTTAGTGTAATACCAATTCTGTTTTAGAATTTCGCATATTTTCAAGTTTATAACAGCAATTACTTCGTTAGAAATACTCATGATAGCTAAGGCTATCCTTGCGTTTTCTGAAGTGAAACCTTAAACCCGAAATATGCATTAAGATATCTATTACGAGCTCAAACTGCTTCGATAATGGGAACGTCCAGTTCTTTTGATGCTCACCGTGATGGTGACCACGCCTGCACTTCAAAAGAACTGTTGAGCTCCCATTCTCTTTGCATTTCAAGCTCTCATGACGAAAACCTAATGCATAATTCGGGTTAAAACAGAATTGGTATAAGTACTCCCTTCAGGTGAGCAGTAAAATTTAGAGAAAATCACGTGCACTTAGAAAAACGACGGGGGGACAAATAGGTAATTTGTGATAGTAATCGAAATAACCATACCAATGGTGCGATTAAAAGTAGTACAAATATCGTAAACAAAGAAAGCAGAAGGATTCCTATTAAGCTATAAATAATTCTATCATCCATATCTTGATAAGAACTACGGAACAAAATAAGCCTTGCTAATACTCCTATAGCAGCAGAAACAGCAATCCAGTACGTCCACTTCTTACCAAACAAAACAATGGGACGAAAAACTCTCCTCCAACTTATCCTAGCATCTCTCATTATCATTTCAGGGATGCGCTCGGTATCATGAATTGTAGTCTTAACTACATTGACTATGTTGAAATCACTTTGATGTGGTGAAAACTGACCAAAAGACAGTAAAAATATTAATAATCGCATTTGCAAAGTTTTAGTGTACAGCTTTAACTTTATCAATTGCTAAATATTTCCTACAACGCTAGCTTCATAAACATGAATAGCCTCATTGTCGTCGTTAGCACTTGACAGCCCATGATAATAAAGATGTAATATGAGCTGTATGTCATTAATACCATCTTAATTTTTGGAATTTTGGATAGCAATAGCGTCAGTGAGTCAGCGCATAATCTCACATCAGCAAGAATAATTGCCGAGATTTCAAAAGTTAAAATAGGATAAAACAAAGTCCTTGTTTGGAAATCGGAAATAGACATCTATAGAAGCCCAAGTAGTTGACACGGAAACGCACTACCAGACATTCTACTTGAGAATCAAGTTTTGGCGGAAGCCAATAAAAAGCACCCTACTCTACCCACTGAAAACTCTCTATCATTTCATCAACATCCTGCTTAACAAAATCATAGATGGGACGTATGCTATCCGGACGGACTTTGGTATTAAAGTACAGGCTAGCTCGAAAAAAATGTTCTGTGGTATCAGTCAATATGTACTGCATATTTGTAGCAACCTCGCCTCCTAAGGTGAAATACAAACCTCCTACACCGTGATGATTTTCAATATA
The DNA here is from genome assembly GCA_937969485.1 of uncultured Saprospiraceae bacterium. Lineage (GTDB taxonomy): Bacteria > Bacteroidota > Bacteroidia > Chitinophagales > Saprospiraceae > JAHDFB01. The sequence goes on from CALBVQ010000054.1 coordinate 12,019, forward strand.
TTCCTCTTGTCTAAAATTTGCTTTGGAATTATGTTCCTCGACTAATCGGAAGGACTCATTGATCAGCTTATCATAGTGCGCTCTATCATCAATCGGAATATAAGAGCAGTGTAAAGTTCCTTGAAAATCTTGAAACTCGACATTAAACCAACAAGGGTGAATTGGCTTACCATCAAAGAAATAATCATCCTGGACAATCTTTCCGTATGATGGATATTCGAATGTCATTTCACAATAAGACTCATCAAAGCTTACTTTGTGACTCTCGGGAAAAGTAACCTTAGGATACATTCTAGGTTTAGGGAGAAAGACTTGCTCTTCAACACAAGACACGCATATGAATGCGCATAGAAAGACTGCTATGATCAACCGCATTATTTATTTATTTTAGTAAGCGTAACCTTTTCTATTCTTTTCTTATTAACGGCGACAACCTTCAGTTTAATGTTCTTGCCGATAGATATTTCCTTGTCTACCTTGGGAATGACACCTAAGATTTCAAGGATCATACCAGCCAAACTTTCTGAATCGCCTTTTGCTTTATCAAATATTACCGCATCAATATCTACGATTCTACTTACATCCGTTAAACTAGTTTTACCTTCGAAAATATAGTTATTGTCATCAATTTTCACATAATCTAATTCCTCTTCATCATCGAATTCATCCTTAATCTCCCCTATTACTTCCTCCATCACATCCTCCAAAGTAACTAGGCCGGATACTCCACCGTATTCGTCCACAACAATGGCCATGTGAACTCGTTTTTCCTGAAATTCTTTGAGGAGTTCATTTACTTTCTTAGTCTCAGGAGCGAATATCAATTTGTCTCTGATCAATTCAGACCATTTGTAGTCCTTATCCTCCGACAGATGCTGAATAAGGTCTTTGGCGTACAAAAGCCCCACAATCTTGTCCAAACTTTCTTCATAGATAGGAATTCTAGAGAACCCATTATCCTTAATCATCATCAACAGCTCCTCGTAATTTTCCTCAACTGCAAAACCTACAATATCCGTTCGAGGGCACATGATTTGCTTAACTTGTAAGTCGCTAAAATTGATAATTCCTCTAAGTATATCTGCTTCTTTCTCTTCGTTTGTGTACTGATTCACGGTTAATTCAATCGCGTGATCAAGATCTTCCTTGGTGGGTGTTTTGGATTGATTAGAAGTTAATCTTCGTTCCAAAGAATTCGACCATTTTACTAATCTATTGCTTAGAATTCCAAACAGAAAATTGAGAATACTAAGGGGCTTCGCCATGAATTTAGAAAAACGAAGGTTATTAAAACTAGCGTATATCTTAGGTGCAACTTCTCCGAAAAACACCAATAGAAAAGTGACCGCCACGACTGTTATAAGAAAGCTCAGTCCTTTTTCAAGAGCGTCAGCTGTGATTATATTACCAATCAGGTCGCTCATCCAATGACTCATTCCAGCCATACTTTCGGCAGTAATAAGGTCATTTAAGATATATGTTGACAGAATTACAATGGCTATATTAATCAGATTATTGGCAATAAGAATAGTCGCAAGAAGTTTTGCAGGATTCTCAAGCAATTCCAAAATTAAAGATGAGGACTTTGCCGTTTCATTTTTGAGCTGCTCAATATTCGTAGAAGAGAGTGAAAAGAAAGCGATTTCACTACCTGATATTAATGCAGAGCACATAAGTAAAAGAATAAGGATTAGGCTAGATACAAGCAATCCAGCAATCCCTAAATTAAGGAAAAAGAATTGTACTAAAAAAAACAAATATTCCGCGGGCTCGGGGTCCAATACCAGTGTTTTTGTTTAAAAATAACCATCAATGATGGCATATGAACTAGAACGGGAGATCGTCGTCTCCAGCGTTGTCAGAAAAATTGTCAGTATGTTCTTGTGCAGGTTTCTTTTCAGATGTTTCAGCAGGGATAGAAGCTGTCGAGCTAGCTCCTCTAAGTGCCTCATTCTGTTCTCTTGAACCTAGGATACGTAAAGTATTTGCTACCACTTCCGTTGAGTAACGATCGTTACCATCTTTGTCTTGCCACTTTCTTGTAGTCAACTTACCTTCAACATATACTTGCATACCTTTTTTGTAATTACGCTCTACATTTTCCGCTAGTGCTCTCCATGCAACTACATTATGCCACTCTGTAATTTTCTGCCATTCTCCACTTTTGTCCTTGTAATTCTCATTGGTAGCTACAGATAATTTCGCAACCACACTCGTCTCGAGATGTCTCACCTCAGGATCATTTCCAAGATTACCTACTAAAATTACTTTATTGATCATAGTCTAAAATTTATACAAAAATGACTAAGATTTCTGTGATTACCAAACGATTACTATGGCTAACTCTCTTTTAGATTGAGATATTTTGAAATTACAACTGGCCAAGCAACTGTAGAGGCATCCTCTATCCATCTATAACGGGCGTTTCGATAGCTAGAACTAGGTTCGTCGACTATACAATTTTCTTGAGCGGTATAAAAAAAACAATGCAGTAACTGATGGCTCAAGATGTGAGTAGTTTCCCAGACCAGCTTTGGTTCTTCGGAAACTTGCAGTTGTGTCTCCTCCTGCCAACGTTCAAGAGATATATCTTCGATTGGCTCAGCATGATCAATAAATGGGAAGCTAAACAAGCCTTGCCAAATATCTTTATCCACTCTTTTCATAACAGGAAACGCCCCACCTTTTGGACGTAAGTCCAGAAAATAAAAGTACCTATGTTTTTTTGCCTTCGCTTTCTTTTTCTTAGGGAGCTCATGCACTTTACCACTCGCCAGAGCCTCGCAATGAATCGATAGACTACAACTGTTGCATTCAGGATTTTTCGGCTTACACACAAGTGCACCGAAATCCATGATGGCCTGATTAAAAGCCGAAGATTTCCCAGGCGGCAATAAATTATCAACATATCCTTGATAGAGTTTACGATTCTTTGCCTCGCTAATCAGGGCATCCTCATCATATAACCTAGAAATTACCCGGAAGACATTTCCATCTAAGACAGCCTTGTCTTCGTGAAATGCGAAACTAGAAATCGCCGCTGCGGTGTATGGACCAATGCCCTTCAGTTTGATAATTTCATCGTAGCTAGAAGGGAATGCACCGTTGAATTCTTTTACCACCTGTTTAGCTGCGGCGTGCATATTTCGCGCTCTTGAATAATATCCTAATCCTTCCCACACTTTGTATACCTCTTCTTGGCTGGCTTCCGCCAAAAGGTAAATCGTAGGAAACTTTTCAATAAATCTGTGGTAATATGGAGTGCCTTGTTCTACGCGTGTTTGCTGTAAGATTATTTCAGACACCCAAATAAAATAGGGATCTACCGTGGTTTTCCACGGTAAATCCCTATCAATTCTTTCATGCCATTTCAATAGACTTGAAGCTATTTCATTCATATCGAAAATGACTGATTATAACATTCTTATGATGCAAGTCTCACTTTGAACATATCAATATCCCCATATTGAGCTTGAATCATATTTTTCAAAGCTTTACGAGCAAAGAAAATTCTACTCTTAACTGTGCCCAACGGAAGGTCTAGTTCGTCAGCGATTTCTTGATACTTGAATCCTTCGTAATGTTTCTCAAAAGGAATTCTTAGGTTATCCTCTAAGGTATTAATCATACGGTTTAATTCCTTCATCAAAATATTTCTTTCCGCATCATTTTCTACAGTAGAACCACTGTTAATGAAATACATATTGTCTGTGCTGTCAATAATTGTATTTCTCTTTACCTTCTTACGGTAATTATTAATGAAAATATTTTTCATAATCGTAAAAGACCATGCTTTAAAATTAGTTCCTGGTCGGAACTTGTCCTTGTTACTTAAAGCTCTCAAAGCTGTTTCTTGATAAAGATCAGAAGCATCCTCAGAATTCTTTGTAAGATTATAAGCAAACGAATTTAACAAAGTTGTAAGCTTATTGAACTGCGTATTAAACTCTATTGTAGACATATCATTAAATTTTAAGTGTTTGACTACTCAAATATACAATTCTTTTTCAAAAGCTTAAACAAAAAAATATAAAAAGTTAAACAAAACCGTTAAACGAGGTCAGAAATCTTCTATCTATCAGACAAAACACACCCCGAAAAGCCATATATAACAGGCATTTCATAGAGACATTTCAATATAAAATGAAATTTCAAAAAAAAATGAATTTTGTTCGCAAATGTCGTTGTTGGAACATTGATTGTTCTTTTGAACACATAGACACAATATCAATGAGCTGCAGAAATACTTGTTTTTTTGGCTGCAGCCAAAAATATATAGCGACTATAGAACGATTACTTCTGAGCCTTGCTTACGAAATAAATAGCGACAATGCTAAAAAAGATATTCGGTATCCACATCCCTAGCTCTGGAGAAATGTAATTTCCTTGCGCGAAAGTAGAAGAGAATTTTTGCATAAAAACAAACAGTGCTCCAGTAGTGACTCCTATTGCGAGATTCATTCCCATCCCTCCACGAGTTTTTCTAGAAGCTACTGTAACACCTAATAATGTCAGAATAAATATAGAAAATGGATCGGCGAGTCTTCGTTGAATTTCAGTAACGTGTTTTATACTATCTGCAACTCCTCGACTTTTTTCGTATTCCACAAATTTCTTTAATTCCGGAGTTGTCATCATTTCCATGTCGTTAGTATACCGAATAAAGTCTTCGGGTGAAAATGGAAAAACGGTGTCTAATTTCTCTTTATAACTGACAAATGATTCCTTCTCGCCATCAAAAGTTCTTACAGTATGCGAATTCAGCCTCCAGTTGTCAGGTGGGCCTATGTAGTCAAGTCGATCCGTCTGGAGTAACTGTATAACCTCTCCATTGTCATTAAAAGTTTCCACTCTAAAACCCTGCATAGAGGTATCTCGGAGGCGAAAATAACGAACATAAGCTTTTTCATTTTCGTTGAGAAAGAAATGTACATGATCAACTTCTACTTTTTTATTCCCCTTATTAATGTAGATATTTTCGAATGAATTTTTCTTGTCAGTGGAAATGGGAATAATATAATTTCCTCCTATAAATAGCAAAACTGCAATTATTCCAGCTCCTATCATATAAGGTCTCAATAATCTTCTATAGGAGACACCAGCATTTAGAATGGAGAGAATTTCATTGTTCTTTGCCATCCTAGCGGTGAAGAAAATCACGGCGATCAACACGAAAACTGGTGTCAACAACCCCACTATCCAAGGTATAAAATTCAAATAGTATTCAAAAATGACATCTTTGATAGGTGCTTCCGATTTCATTAATCGCGTCACCTTTTCACTTAGATCTATTGCTATCGAGACCACCGAGATAAGTGCAATAGTAAATAAGAAGGTTGTTAGAAACTTCTTTATGATATATAGATCAATTTTCTTCATTATAGTCTTCGGTCCACCTTTTTAACCATTTCATCTTTCCATTGACTAAACGTACCTTCCACAATTTTAGTACGGGCAGTTTGCACCAACCATAAGAAGAACGAAAGATTATGGGTAGATGCAATCGTTTGACCAACAGCTTCTTTAACTCTGAATAAGTGTCGAAGGTATGCTTTGGTGTGTTTCTGGCTAAAAGGGCTTGTGCTATTGGTATCGATGGGACTAAAGTCTTCGTTCCATTTCGCATTCTTAATATTTATTATTCCTTCGGAAGTATATAAAAGACCATGTCTAGCGTTTCGTGTAGGCAATACACAATCGAACATATCTATTCCTAGCGCTATGCATTCCAGCAGATTGGCTGGAGTTCCTACACCCATTAAATATCGAGGTTTATCCTTCGGCAAGATCTCCGTAATGATGGAAGTCATGTGATACAGATCCTCCGCTGGCTCTCCTACTGACAAACCACCAATTGCATTGATCGCTCTATCATACGATGCTATTTTTTCAGCTGATTGCTTTCTAAGATCCGGATAAACGCTACCTTGAATAATGGGCGCAAATGTTTGCTGATGTCCATAATGATCTTCCGTTGAATCAAAGTGATCGATACATCTTTTTAACCACCGGTGGGTAAGATGCATTGATCTTTTGGCATACTTGTAGTCACAAGGATAAGGTGTACATTCATCAAATGCCATGATAATATCTGCTCCTATTATTCGCTGGACATCTACAGCATATTCAGGAGTAAAGAATTTCTTCGATCCGTCAATGTGACTAAAAAATTGCACTCCTTTTTCCGTAATTTTTCTCCTGTGAGAGAGAGAATATACCTGATATCCGCCACTATCGGTTAGCAAAGGCATATCCCAATTCATGAACTTGTGCAATCCACCAGCCTTTTTCATGACTTCCATGCCTGGTCTCAAATATAAATGATAGGTATTTCCTAAAATTATTTCAGCCTTTATGGGATCAACTAATTGGTCTTGATGCACTGATTTTACGGTCGCTTGAGTACCTACAGGCATGAAGATAGGGGTTTGAATAACACCGTGATCAGTGACCATAGTGCCTGCTCTAGCTGAGCTTTTCGAATCTGTTGCCTCTAAAGTATACTTCATTGTTACATTTTGTCAGTGTATTGCAATCCGCAAATATAGGGTAATAAATACGTGAGATATTAAAAGTATTGTTAGTAATTATAAAGCTGTAGATTTAAATCATATAGAAATTATTTTTATATATAAATAATTAAAATATATTTGTGGAAATTAACTTTGCAAGTGAAAATTCTAACAACTATCCTATTTACATTTATTTCCGTTTGGGCTTTCGCCCAAAATATCTCCGAGAACAACGTTCACGAGAAAAGCGGAAAAGTATATTTCGAAATACTAGTTCAACAAGCTGAAGTAGAAAGTATCATTAATTCTACTGACTATTGTGAAGAGGGAACGTCTATCAGTTTCTGTTTTCGAAACTATGTAAACGAGAAATTAGACCTTTCGGTAAACGGTGGTGCTAAACTTGAGTTTACAATTGAAGCCTCATTGTCTAATACAAAAGAGATTCAAATCAACCTTAGTGCTGATACTGGCGAGACGACTATCAATTCGTATGAAATCACAAACAACCTTTTCTTTGAAGGTGCTCCCACATTTATGCATGAAATGAAATTCACGCTTAATGGAGTTGAACAAGAAATTGTTCTTGATACGAACAATAGGACTGCAGTAATTCAGTAAGGATACTTTTGAATCCATACCTAGGAAGTGTTGTCACAACGTTCTATTCTATTTACAGTAATAAAACTTAACTAGACATTGCTACAGATAGCAAGACAAGGTTTCCTGCTAGAACTCTATCTAAAGGCTTCTTAGTGCTTAACAAATGTGACAACGCAATTGTCACGAAAATTCAACCTACTTCTTAATCTTCCTAGGTCGTTTAAACACCGGAACTGTACTGCAAGGCTCACCATACATAATGGATTGAGCATATGGCTGTAAAGCTGCAGTAAGATACATATAGGCAGCTGCTGGAACTGGAACAGCACTACATCCTTTTATGATTACCCGTCCGCCTTCATGCTCCGAATAATCTCGAGATTCAATTAAATTCTTATAATACGATCTTAGAAAATCCTCTTGATCTCCAAAATGCATAGATTCTACCTTCGGTTCGGCATATGCTGCTATTAGCATATAAGCCCATTGCGGGATGATAGCATCTGCGGTACATACAACACAAAGCCGCTTTCCCTCAAGATCATCCCAGTCGTATTCTTTTAAAGCCGTACGGAAGTCTTTCTCTTTAAGAATTAACCCATGAAACAAATAGTCTTTTATATCGAATACAACGATCTCCTCTTTGGGAAAGTCTAGTTCTAAGTTTAATGTAATTAAACCGCTATTAGCCACCCTGTTAATTAATTCCGCCATGATTATTCCTCTTCTGTTTCTATGTTAAAAACTGCAGTATATTCATCTACAGATGCTTCTTCTCCTATTTTCTCTTCAGCCTGCTCCCCTTCTACTTCCTTCAATTTCGGTAGTTCTTTAATACTTTTTATACCGAAATAGTTCATGAATTTAGGGCTTGTTCCATAAAGAAGTGGTCGTCCAGGACCATCTGCCCTTCCCACAATTTCTACTAATTCTTTTTCCAAGAGTTTCTGAACAGTATAATCACAATTTACACCGCGTATGCTTTCCATGTCAGTTTTCGAAACTGGTTGTTTATAGGCAATAATTGATAGTGTTTCAAGCGCAGCTTTAGAAAGTTTCTTCTTACTAATCAAGCGAAGTAAAGTTGAAATCACATCATGATATGCTCCTTTGGACATAAATTGAAATCCTTCATTGATCGCAACAATCTCCATAGAATAGTCATCTGCGTTGTACTTTTCTCTCAAGATGCTGATGGCTTCTTCTATCTGTTGATCTTTGTACGAAATCTCAAGTACGTCCTTGAGCGTTGCCTTGATATCACTGATAGTTATCGGCTCCTCAGATGCGAAAATCAAACTCTCAATATACAAATGTAATTTTTCCATAACGACGCAAATATACAATGAAATAGAATGTAGCTAGACACAGACAAAAAGAGCCCATCGCTAAGCGACAGGCTCTGTGTAAATTCTTATCGAAAATTATTACTTCTGTGCCTCTAAATATTCGATCGCTAATCCAACAGTTTGGATATTCTCAGCTTGATCGTCAGGAATAGAAACATCAAATTCTTTTTCGAATTCCATGATAAGTTCAACTGTGTCTAGTGAATCTGCACCTAGATCATTAGTGAAGCTTGCTTCGTTAGTTACTTCGTCCTCACCTACTCCTAGCTTATCAACGATAATTTTTTTTACTCTTTCTGCTATATCAGACATGATAATAGTATTTTTGATTCTGTTAAAAATTTTTGCAAAATAAATCATTAAGCAAGGGAAATCAAAGTTTTATCCATAAAAATTAAACTAATCAATCCCATTAATTCAAATCCCAAAAGGCCTACAAAAAGTTCAGTCTGAAACTAGTTATTTCAAGGCTTCCGCCAAAAGCACCATTCCTATTGACTTCAGAGCCTTATTTTATTTCAACAAAATAGTGACTTTCTAGAGTAAACAAGTCTTTTTTTTGGGGTAACCCCAAAAAAATATCATTACCAAAACGAAAAAAAGCATAAAATTAATGCAAAAAATAATGGAATAGCCTTATAATCAGTGAACGTAAAATTCTGACTCTGATTCAGATATACGCATATTCCTAGACTTTTGCAATTTCAAAAGTGCGAGATTGGCAACGTCATACAACAAAGGTAGAATCAGAAAAAGCAAATTGGTGAACAGGATGAACCTCTTGAGAGGGAGAGAGCTAATTTATACCAATTCTGTTTTAGAATTTCGCATATTTTCAAGTTTATAAAAGCAATTACTTCGTTAGAAATACTCATGATAGCTAAGGCTATCCTTTCGTTTTCTGCCTTGTACTTGATTTAATAATTCTTGAAAACAAAGTGAAACCTTAAAACAGAATTGGTTTTAGTACCTGCGGTTCGTAATAAGAAAGCATTCTTTGGTAGACATTATTTTTGTAAGAAGAATATGGAATATTTGGCGCGAACGCTAGCGAGTGTTGAAGAAACTGCCGAAACAGGTACTACTCCAGCCAATGTCCTCTTTTTTGAGGGCAGTGGGACTCGCTCAATCTGTGGTTGCATATACTTATGCACCACTTTTTCGCCTAGGTCTCAACTTGGCTAAGAGCTACTCTATTATTAATCTACTCACATTCTGTAATTTATCACTTGCTAGTTAGAAGATCACGGGAATTCAAACAATAGTGATTCAAACAACTCAAAATTCTCTTGTCGAAAGGCAGATTCCAAGCATAATTTGATTTTAGCTGTCACAAAATCAAAAAAGATGTTACTTTTACAGACTACAAAATCACAAAATCACCGTCATGAATGCATGACACAAATTGTATCCTTTATGAAGTTAAATGATAAACAAAACACGAAAATCGTCGCAACCGTTGGACCAGCTTCTAGCGATCGTGAAATATTAAAAAAGCTGATAGTGGCAGGCGTGGACATTTTCAGACTTAACTTTTCTCATGGCACACATGAACAGAAGGGTGAAATCATAAAAACCGTTCTGGAATTAAATAAAGAACTAAAAGTTCACACTGGAATTTTAGCCGATTTACAAGGGCCCAAGATCAGGATTGGGGAAATGGAGAACGATGGTATCGATCTTGAAGCAGGAGATATAATTACACTAGTGAATGAGAAGTGTGTAGGGACAAGAGAGAAAATTTATATGTCTTACGAAAACTTCCCTATGGATGTTAACGAAGGTGAAACCATACTAGTAGACGATGGAACATTGCAGTTCAAGGTTATTAGCACAGATAGAAAATCTACAGTTAAACTAGAGGCTATTTACGCTGGTCGGTTAAAATCCAACAAAGGCGTAAACTTACCTGATACCGAAATAAGTATGCCTTGTCTTACTGAAAAGGATCTTGCCGATCTGGAATATGTGATGACACAACCTGTAAATTGGGTAGCTCTTTCATTTGTTCGAATGGCTAGCGATGTAAAGGAGCTAAGAAAAATCCTTAAGGCGAATAACAACAAGATGCAGATAATCGCAAAGATTGAAAAGCCTGAAGCTGTTAAGAACATTGATAAAATCATCAAGGCCAGTAATGGAATTATGGTAGCACGTGGAGATCTAGGTGTTGAGGTTCCAATGGAAAAACTGCCTAACATTCAAAAATCGATCGTTCGTAAGTGTATTCAAAAATCAAAACCTGTAATTGTCGCTACACAGATGATGGACTCTATGATTCACAACCCTAGCCCTACAAGAGCAGAGATCACAGATGTTGCAAATGCCGTACTTGACGGCACAGATGCAGTGATGTTAAGTGGTGAAACAGCAACTGGAAAATATCCGGTACAGGTTGTTGAAGCAATGAATAAAATTATTCTAGAAGCTGAGAAGAACTACGAATGGTATGGAAAGAGACCAAAGCCTGATAAAAATTCTGAAACGTTTACAAGTGACGTCATCTGTTTTAATGCGGCAAAAACTGCTAGTGAAATTAGTGCAAAAGCACTTGTGGGAATGACTATCTCAGGCTATACTGCATTCCGACTCTCAAGCTACAGACCTAGTTGCAAAATCTATATTTTTTCGGAGAATCGACTGATCTTGTCTACTCTAAATCTAGTATGGGGAGTGAGATGCTACTACTATGATGGATTTTCGACCACTGACGAAACGGTAGATGATGTGATTAAAATCCTTAAGATGAGAAAGAGAGTCAAAAAAGGGAATCTGATCGTTAACACTGGAACTATGCCACTACAAGATAGAGGTATGACGAACATGTTAAAAGTAACTGTGGTAGAATAACCTTAATTAATCAAGATTATGACACTGCACCAAAATAGAAAGAGGCTACTCAAAGTGAGACAGCCTCTTTCTATTTTTAACCCGAATTATGTATTAGGTTTTCGTCATGAGAGCTTAAAATGCAAAGAGAATGGGAGCTCAACAGTTCTTTTGAAGCGCAGGCGTGGTCACCATCACGGTGAGCATCAAAAG